>PSRQ01000022.1 GCA_003176165.1 Candidatus Cerribacteria bacterium 'Amazon FNV 2010 28 9' | reverse complement strand
GTCGTCGGTGCGCTTCCCGGCCTGGTGACGAATGGAACCGTTGCCAAGAGCCTTGGAGATACCGGCACATTTGCCTTCGCCCTTTTTCTTTTGTATGTCGCGCGTGTGCGCGTCTACAACCCTGGCATATACTTTCGGTTATTCGCACTACAATAACCGATCGCTCTTAAGCCACGTTTTCACCAACGTGGCTTTTTTTTCCTTTTGCCTTGTAATTTTATTATTATAGGTTATAATAACTCCTATTCCAGCTCAAAAAGGAGAATTTGACATGGAAGAAAAGACAGCGCCCCCTGCACCTCAGATCATTACTAAAGAATCTGAACTAAAGGGTTGTTTGGAAGGGGTGGCAACCTTATTGATTGTCATCTTCATGCTGTTCGGTAGCCTAGGAGTTTACATGTGGCTGACAGGTGGAAGGATGGAGATTCGTAGCACTTGCACGATCATCACAATTCCTCCTGTCTTTGACATAAACACATGTATTCCTCATCAGCAATAATGCAAAAAGTTGCGCCCCACAACGTTAAAAAGGGGCTTTTTTCTTTCCCCTTGACCCTTTACCCTTTTCCCTTTACGCTGAAATGTAATGAATGATACACTTGCCAACTTCAATAAGTTTTGGGCTGCGGGACAGTACCGCGAGGCACTACGTGAAATCGTCATTTTTCTCTTTGCAGTCGATAGCATCGGATCGATTTTCACACGTGGCGCGATTTGGTTTGGGATCGCTATCGCCATCATGATTGGTGTCGATAGCTATGATAAACATGCCGGTGAAGCGACAAACTTGAAATCAAGTGTGGGGTTCTTCCTCTTTTTCTTAGCTCTAGGGGGACTGCTCATGTATCTCCTCTTCGGATTCGTCCCGTTTGTGGGCTCTGCTCAAGCTGCAGGGAGTTAGAGGGTACAGGGAACTGGGTTCAGGGTGCAGAGTATGCAATCATACAAAGAATTAATTGTTTGGCAAAAATCGGTTGAATTTGTTACTAACCTCTACAAAATTACACAAACGTTTCCAAAATTTGAAACATACGGTCTTTCCAATCAGATGCAGAGAGCTGCGGTTTCTATCGCTTCTAACATTGCTGAAGGATACCAAAGACAAACAAGAAAAGAATATTTACAATTCTTATTTACAGCGTATGGTTCTAGTTCGGAAGTCGAGACTCAACTCATTATCGCAAAGAATCTTAGATATATTGACCAACAAAAAATGAATGAGCTTCTGGATAACATTACCACCATACAGAAGATGCTTAATGCACTGATAAAGAAATTAAAATCAACTTCCTAATTTCTGTTCCCAGTACCCTGTTCCCTAACCACTAACTGGTGGTTGTCTTCGATCCATTCCATAAAAACGGATGCGATCACCCTTAAAGAAGAGATCAATTTGACGCAAGGGACCATTGCGATGTTTAGCGATTGAAAGCTTTACGGCTTCACGATCATCATCATCTTCACGATATAAGAACATGACCACGTCAGCATCCTGCTCAATACTTCCGGATTCACGAAGGTCCGAAAGCTGTGGTTGTTTGGTCCCTCTACTCTCGACAGCACGTGAAAGCTGAGCAAGTGATAGCACGGGAACTTTTAACTCACGTGCTAAATTTTTTAATCCTTGTGAAATTTCTGACACTTCTTGAACACGGTTGTCTTTGTACAACCCCGACCCGTGCATAAGCTGCAAGTAATCGACAATGATCATGTCGATACCTTTTTCAGCCATGAGTCGACGCGCTTTGGTGCGCATCTCAAGCACGGTAATTCCAGGTGTGTCATCGATAAAAATATTGGCATCGGCAAGGACACCCATCGCATCAGAAAGTTTGGCGAGATCGTCTTCACCCAAGCGGCCGGTTTTCAATTTCCACGCATCGATATCTGCCTGCCCTACGAGGAGACGATCAACCAACTCCTCTTTACTCATTTCGAGTGAAAAATATCCAATTTTTTTCTTGTACAAGACGGACGCTTGTTGTGCAATATTGAGCGAAAACGCAGTTTTACCTACACCTGGGCGCGCGGCGAGAATCAGAAGGTTGGAGTTTTGCATACCGGAGAGTGTGGCATCCAAGTCAGCAAACCCAGTTGGGACACCACGCATCCCTCCACTACTCCGTTGCAACTCATCGAGGCGATCAAAACTTTCTGCAAGCGCATCTTTAATATGCACAAAAGAACGCTCCACATGGCCTTGCGACAGAGCAAAGATCGACCCTTCGGCTTTGTCCAAAATTTCTTCAGTGAGCTTCCCTTCATCAAATGCCAGTTCACCAAGTTGCGAAGCCAACCCAATGAGCTCACGTTTTGTATACAAGTCTTTAACGATTTTTGCGTACTGTTTGATGTGGGAAGACGTAGGGACATTGTTGGCAAGCTTCGCCAAGTATTCTGTACCCCCCACCTCTTTGAGCAACTTCTTTTTTTTGAGCTCCGCCGCTACAGTCACCAAATCAATCGGTTCTCGTTGTGTGTACAGTGCCAACATCGCCGCAAAAATATCTTGATGAATATCTTTGTAAAAATATTCCGGATGAAGCATGTCGATGACATTGATCACCGCTTCTTTATCCAAAAACATCGCACCCAAGACACTTTCTTCGGCCTGAATATTGTTTGGCGGCAACTTTAATGTGGACATAGATATGTTGCCCCTCCTGCCTGAGGAGGGGTTTGGGGTGGTGGGAGATACTCTAATTCTCCAACACCACAAGCGTTGTTTGTTCTGGCATCGTGGCAGATGTCACATTCAAACTTTTGACGGGATCCGCATGCACTCCATACACTTTTTCAAAATCTTCGAGTGTTGCGAGCTGCGCAAAATGACTTCCATGCTTGGCCGTTTTGTAATGCATAGGGATCACAAAATAGGGCTCGATTGCTTGAATGACCTCAGTCGCCACTTTGGGATCAATTGTAAATTTTCCCCCAACTGGACAAAGTAAGACATCGACATTACCAAGTTTCTCAATCATTTCCTGAGAAAGATTGTGTCCCAGATCCCCCAAATGCACGACATTCACTCCATCGATAATAATCGAGTAAATGATATTTCTACCTCGTTCTTCACCCTGTTTTTCGTCATGAAAAGATTGATATCCAAATACAGAAATTCCTGATACTTCATATTCACCCGCGCTATCGGCAACCCAGGGTTTCTCCCGCCGTGCTGTGCCACTCACATGTTTAACAGCATTGTGATCAGCGTGTTGATGAGAAATAGTGACGATATCTGCGCTCACTGAGCCCATCGAAAGACCAATATCAGTTGGATATGGATCGGTAATAACTGTGCCCTGTTTTCCTTTGAGTTTAAATGCGCTATGCCCAAGATATGTAATTTCCATAAATACTCCTTGCTCGTATCGCTTACTGTACCACACTTGCCCCCAAGTGACTAGCGATCACAAGAAGACGATCGACACAAAAAGTCCATTTATTGACAAGCAGGAACAGTACCTGGTACAGTGCTTTTTTAAAGCAATCCTTCAGTCATTTCCTACACATGAAGGATCATAATCTGTTATGATGTGTATACACACGGTATGAAGAAAGAAATTATTTTTGCTGTCTTGATCGGCCTCATTGTGGGACTCATCATTATGTTTGGTGTGTACCAAGCACAGAAGGCCATGCAAAGTGCTTCAACCACCAACACTGACGTGACCGACACACTGTCTTCTCCTCCTCCTGATACCTCGGCGACAGCTTCTCAAGATGCATTTACAGTCAGTGAGCCGTTGGACGAATCCATCGCCACTGATGCTAACATTCACGTCACCGGCCAAACTATTCCCAACGCCGCCATTATCATCATCAATACTACCCCAACCGAGACGGTCGGGATGAGTGATGCAAACGGAAATTTTTCCATTCCATACGTCTTACAACCTGGAAGTAATGTATTGCGCATCCGCGTCATGAGTAACACTCAAGATACGATGGAAGTCGTCCGCTCAGTGATTTTCTCGACGGCCGATTTGACAGTGAAAAATACTCCAGCTCCGACACCCACCTCATCATCCACACCAAAAGCGAAAGCAACAGCCAAACCAACCAGTACACCAAAGGCAACACCATGAAACATCCACTTGTGATCACACTAGCGATTCTTCTCATGTGCACACTAACGATAGGGAGTGTTTCACGCGTCAACGCTGCCACCCCCACTCCCAAACCAAGCCCTACTCCCACTGCATCACCCACCCCAACACCTGTGAGTAACTCAACAATCCAAGAAAGCATTAAAGATCGGGTAGATAAACTCAAACAAGCTGACCCACAAGTACAAGGGATGATGACACAAATGCAACAACAAACCTTTGGATTTATCGGTACACTGCAAAAGATCGTCGGCTCCACACTTCAAATTGAAACGGTTAAACATGAGTTGCGTGCTGTAGAACTTGATGCAGGGGCCACGTTATTGAAGGGATCAAAATCGATCGGACGTAGTGACATTGAACTCAACAGTCCTGTGCTTGTCATGGGACTACGCCAGCCAAACGATGTGAATGATGGAACACGCCTCATCATCGCTGATGACACCATCTTCCCTGATACACGAACGAGTATCTATGGGACATTTGTCTCCACCACGACAAAACTGCTCACCATCATGACGCGCATGAATGGACAAGTTAGCTCGCAAGATATTCATATCTCATCAAAAACAACCTACTTGAACTCACTAGGCAACACGATCAAGAAAACAGACATCAAACCACAGGATCCGTTGATCATCGTCCTTCCCGATGAAACGGCCAGCTCTGCGGCTCTGCGCGTGTACTCTCTGGCCGCACATGCTATCCCAACACCATCACCAATAAATTTGAGCTCACCCTCCCCGGTTGGGCAATAAGAAACAGAACTCCCCTATTGATGAGTCTTCCTTTTCGTTGAATAATTGAACGATATGAAAAACAATGACAATACTGAAGGGATGGATCAGCTGAACACAGCCATCATGAAATTTGTTACTAAAATAACTCCAGAAAATCTGGATGAAGTCGCAAAAATTGGGGTAGAAAACCATGTTGCACCTACTGAACTCCAAGGACTTATTCAGTTCGTTGCACAAAGTACAGGTCGTAGAGAACCACCGGCAAAATTTGTAGAGAATGGATTGGAAAAATGGTACGGAAATAACATTCTTGGAATTGCGGAAACTGCAACCACAACCTTAAAGGAGTACGTTTATGCAGGAACGACACAAGGTCAAAATAAAGACCTGAATTGGATGAAAAATTACCTTTTGGGTCAACCGGGAAGTAAAGAACAAATTGAGCTTCTTCGCACTGCTATTGGAGATGATCCTACTAAACTCGAGTCTGTGGTAGGCTTTTTATATACTCACTTCACACGTGTAAACAAGAAATTAGATCAAGAATTTTGGGAAGACGTGTTAAGTTAAACCTCAACTTCTTTTTCTGTCTAATCGATAGTAAATTTGTCTTTTGCGCAAATGTTCTAGTTGTTCTTGTCTTCTCTTTGTTTTTCCTTCAGGAGCAGGAACCAAACCCAACAATGCTGCAATTACTTTTTCTTCGAGGTTACGTATTTCAATCTCGTACACATCTTTTAGACGTGCAACTTTTTCGTCAAATGCTTCGCCTTTTGCCATACATTACTTTCCCCCTAGCAATCCACCCAATCCTCCACTCATCTCTTGAAGTTTGCGAGCAGCGAGTTCTTGTGACTTCTTGATCGCTTCGTTGAGCGCATCAATAGCTGGTTGGGAGGTGATGCCCTGTACACTGAAGATTTTAATCTTCTGATCACCGGTAATCACCACTCGGATATCGTCTTTGTTGACTTCGATTTCTTCTTGAGCCAACTGTTGTTGCATTTGCATTGCTTGTTGGCGAAGTTGGTTCATGTCACCCATTTTGCCCGAGAGTAAACCACCCAGCCCACCACTCATGGATTGCAACTTCTTGGCTGCTGTTTCTTGTGATTTTTTCACAGCCTCATTGAGCGCATCAATAGCTGGTTGGGAGGTGATGCCCTGTACACTGAAGATTTTAATCTTCTGGTCGCCGGTAATCACCACTCGGATGTCTCCGCGCGTAATTTCAAGCTCTTCAGCAGCAAGTTGCCGTTGCATCTGCATTGCTTGGCTCCGCAATTGATTGAGATCTCCCAGCTTCTGCAATGGATTTGCCATACGACTCCTTTTTCTTTTAACAGCGCTATGGTAACACGACGAATGAAAATTGAAAATTCGTAAATTGAAAATTTTTCACAGGAATGCATCTTCGGCAGCTTTGACGAGCGATACATCGTGTACCACTCCCGACAAATTACTGTCAGGAGAAATGGCAGCTTGCTTTGCTTTTTCAACGAGTGAAAAACGTAGCGTCATTTTCAATTTATAAATCGCAAACAACACATCTTCGATGACAAGTAAATTGCGATCCAATTCCAGTTGCTCTTTGTGAAATTTGTATGACACACTGACTTCAACATATTTTCCGGCAATACCTGTGGGCTTTGTCGAGCGTAATAATGCCTCCAGTGAAGAGTTTTTACTTTTGAGTAACTGCAATACACTATGCCAGGAGGAGAGAAATGTTTGAAAATCAATGGGGATACTTTCTAACTCAAGAGGCTCTTCATTCTTTTTTTTTACATCAACAACTTCTTTTTCTTTTGGAAGGGTTAAGGGTAAAGAATCAAGAGTAGAACTTGCTTGCTCCTCATTTTTGAATGTTGCATCTGGTTTATCGCTTGACTTTTTTCGCTCAGACAACGAATTGAGTTCAGTTTTAGTGGATTCCGTATGCAGGCACGCTTCGCTGCCTCCTACGGAATGACAAGAGGAGAGACACCACTCCATTGCTGCGAGTTCAAATGGAAGCCAAGGAATGGGAAGATTGGGAGAAATAGCAACGTTTAACTTTTGTAACAGTGCCACATAGGTTGGAAAATGGGGATTCTTTTTTGCAGGGGCTCCAATGAGTCGTGCATGCAGTGACGAAAGAACATCTTTTTGAAACTGAGCTCCATTGATGCTTCCCTGTTCAAGGGTAGAACAAAGTGTAAGGATGCGCTCGATATCTTTTTTTGCTAACGCAGTGATGAATTGTTCCACAATCTCACTATTTCCCTCTCCAAGTGAGCTATTCACTTCGTCCAAGGTGACACTCGTTTTCCCTTTTCCAACCTGCTCAAACAACTTCACTCCATCACGTAAACTCCCATCTGCAAGAGTGGCGATCCGTCGCAACACTTCATCACTTGCCTCAATTCTTTCGGCCGTTGCAATCGCGCGCAGGGCCACCCATACCTCATCAATAGTGGCTTTGCGATACGCGATCAGCTGACAACGGGACAAAATCGTCTCAGGAACTTTGTGACGCTCTGTTGTCGCTAAAATAAAGACAACGTGCTGTGGTGGCTCTTCCAACACTTTCAACAGGGCATTAAATGCCTCAGTTGTGAGCATATGCACTTCATCAATAATGTACACACTGACTACTCCATCTGCTGGAGAAAGCCCCACCCTCGTGGTCAACTCTCGAATATCATCAATCCCACGATTGCTCGCCGCATCCATTTCTGTCACACACATACTCGTTCCATTGGTGATGGCGATACACGTTGGACATACATTGCATGGCTCACAGAGAGTGAAGCGTTTAGCGTCAAGCGTTTTCCCCTTTCCACTTTCCGCTTTCTTTTCTAACCCCTGATCCCCAACCCATCCCCTCTGTATTGTTTCCCTATTTTTTTCACAGTTCAACACTTTTGCCAATATCCGTGCACCGCTTGTCTTCCCCGTTCCTTTGGGACCACAGAGAAGGTACGCATGCGCAAAGGATCCACTTTCCAAGATATGTAAAAAATTCTCCCGCACGGGAGTGATGTGAAGACCAGCTACAGTTTGTGGTCGATATTGACGATACCAAGACATACAAATCAATTTTCAATTTACAAATTTTTAATTTTCAAACAACAAGGAAAACTAGCCACTAGAATGCACAATACGAAGTTTAGGGAAAATTGTCAAAACGAAAAGTTACTCATGATGAATGCCCAGTAAGTGCTGCAAGCTGTGTTCTATCAAAAAACAGATGTGATCATCCACCATTTTTCCCCGCTTCATCGCTTGGCGCACTACTTCAGGAAAACAGACAACAACATCCCCCAGATGACGAGGAGAGTCAGAAGCATTCACAAAGGGTTGTTCGTCATTTTTTTGTGGAATAGGATCGAGTGTGGACTCATAATCCACGTCACTTCCCTTCTCATATTGGGGAAAGGAAAGGACATCCGTGACTCCTTCATGATGTAAATATTTTTCATTTAATTCTGTTATTTTACGCTCACCAACAATAGAGATATTGATCACAGCATCGTCTACTCCGTGCGAGTGCAAAAATTCCTGGACAAATGAACGGATTTTTTTGCGATCCACAGGATAGCGAGAGCCAGCAGTAAGAAAAACGGTAGTCATGAACGAGTATCCCTTTTATCTGTCATAAAAAGAATCAACAAAGTCTCTCTAAAGCTCGAGGTGTTAAGATCATCCATCTTCCTTGTATCAAAATCACCAGTATCCACAACCGCTACATCCCAATTATCCTTTTCTTTAAGAACAGAGAAAGAACTAATTGGAGAATTTGCGCCATCAATATCGACGATAAAGCCATTGGACGATGTCTTATTTACCGTTATTGCGTACTGTGCTCCTCCATAGTGTACATTTATTTTTTTCCCAAGTTTCTCTGGAGGAAATTTTTGAAGCCAATCAATGAGGCCCGTCTTAATGTTGTTGCTCAATTCGTTTTTTTCATCCTCTGTGAGTTGCAATGTTGAATATCGTTGTCTATCTATGTTATCCATATTTATTCCTTTCTTACTGGATAGAATATGCTTCTTTCAGACTTTTCACTTTTTCTTGTATATGCTTACGTATATCTTCAGCGGTCACAGCATTTCCTAAACTTCGCAATTTTCTACCCATTTTGTTACCAAGCCGTAAAGAAAGAATAAGACCTGGGTCAGAATTATCTCCCTTTTCTCTGGGATTGGCAAATGCGTATCCAAAAACAATACCGCGATCATAAAACCCCTGAGCTGATCCAAACCCGGATATATTTCCATCCTGAATAACGACTGAGTGCATAGCTTTTACTCGAGTCAGCATCTTCTGGGCTTGAGGAAGAGTAAAGCCCGACAATACTTCCAACCCAGGGCGCGCAGCCCCACTGGTGTTGAGTGCTGTTTCCAGGACTAGACCTTCCCGATTTTGAGAAAGATCTTTCAGTGTTGCATTAATGGCTAAAAGCTTCCCCGCTTTCTCTATTTGACGAGGATTTTTACTTTTTAATCGCTCCACAAGATGGGTGGAAAAGGATGGTGTTGGTGCTACAGCACCGGTACCACTTTCTGCATCTAGAAAATGAGACACTTCAATGCCAAAATATTCATCAATCAGATCTGCAATGAAGCGCGAAGGACTCATCTGGGCCAGAAGTGCCTTTTCATTCAGGTTAAACTCTGTGGCGTGCTGCATCAAGAAGTTTCGAATCTGCTGTATGTCTTGATACAGAGCAGTCCATTCTTCTCTCGAAAAAACTTCCAACATACGGATATCATTTCCCACTTTTTCTGGCATACTGCGCAATTCTCGTATTTCATCATGTTTTCCAGGGAGTACCTCATTTACCTTGTCAATAAAATTCTTTTTTGTGCGTCGAAAGGCGGGAAGTGCATCTTTTCCATCTACGTACGGGTGTGAATAATGTACCGTAAAATCAATTGTGTATGTTTGCTTGTTTTTCTCTTGCTCATGAAATACCATTTCAATTTGTTGACGAGCTAACACACCACCAGTTGCCTGAGAAAACTCTGTATACTCTCCATCTGTACGCACGCTCAGACACACATCAATGCTTTGCAGTGCTTTTCTTTGCGGCTCAGTTAATCTACGAACGTCACTTTTCCCTAATTCATCCCCCATGCGTAAGTTCCCTTTGTGTCCAAGCTCAATAAAGTCATCAACAGCAGAAGCCGGAAGCTCAATCATATTTCCTTCTTCACGCAAAAACTCCATTGTCTTTTGTGAGTCACTCGCAATATCAAACGGAATCTCTTGGGTAACTAGCAGTTTGCGCTCCCCTTTTCCCTTTTTTCCTGGCTCTCCATAGAGAACGGCTGCGCGCACACCATGCCGCTCATGATGTAATACATCCGTACGCTGATACTCGCTTGCTACGGCAGAAAGCATGAGCGCCCATAAATCCTGGACATTGAGCTGTTCTACTTCCTGAGGGATTTCCAATTGTTGGACCAGAGGGTACACGGCTTCCGTTTTTCGTAACCCAGGATTTCCTTTTCTCCAGGTATCAACAAGCGTGACTGTCCCATCTTCATTTTGCCTGGGAACCACGGCACGACCTACCTCATAGATCCACGAAGGAAGACGTTTTTTGTCTGTCTCACCCTCTTTACGTATCTCGAGCGAACCCGAAGCCGCTGCGTTGGTAAAAATTAATAATTTATTTGGACCATCAAATATGAATGCGGAAGCTCGAGGAATCATATGAAATACTCGGCGATGTACCGGCAGTGTCCGAGTCCAAGTAGCATATGTATCGCGAATTGTATGAACCACAGGATCAGTCCTCGACAAACGATAATTTTCTTTTATGTCATGAACTGTTTGATCGATCGATAACGATCGCCGTTTCGTTTTTGGAGTAAGGGATCGCCTCTTTTCTGTACGATCTCTGTGCTCTTTTGTTTTTTCCCCTTCAGAGGTTCTTCTTTCTTCTTGCCGACTTGGTTTTTCCTCAAGGCGTGAGATCCCTTCTCTCCCTCTATGTTCCAACAATGTTTTCATCAATCTCGCTTTTTCCGACACAACCACATCTTCTGGCACATCCGTTCGTACTTCTACCTTTCCACCTGGAAGCAATGATTCAGGAATGACACCCGTTGTTCTTTTTCCTATATCCTTTATGTCTCCTGGGATCCTATCCATTGCTCCATCCTACACGTTTTTATCCAAAAACGCAGCAGGTGTTTAGTCTGCTGCGTCAGTGATTTATTTTCTATAAACTGTGCGCTACGCACTATAAACTAACTTAGCCCATCCGTCTTTGCAGGCGGCGTTCTCGGTTGAGTTTCTTTTCAAGCTCTTTCTTTGCTTCTTTGCGTTGCAAGGCAGGCTTTAAATAAAACTCTTTGCGCTTCACCAAATTTAACACGTCATCAATCAAGATACGTTTCTTAAAACGGCGGATCACGCTATCGGTATTTTCGTCTTTTTTTGCTTTAACAATAGTTGCCATGAGGGAACACCCCCTTCCCTGTTGGTCAAACAGTGTTTTGTTTAACCGTATCGCATTATACCTCAAGATGGTTCGAAGTTAAACGGGCAAGATTTAAGGGTAGTGGGTCAAATTGGAATTTATTCTAGTTAGGTACTTGACCGGTCATGTATGACTAGAATAAAATAGGGGGATGATGGATATCAATAGACTTGCAAAGTCAGTAACAGAAAGAGCGACAAAAGAGAAGAATCCTGCTGCAGTCGCTCTTGGACGATTAGGTGGATTAAAGGGTGGAAAAGCAAGAGCGGCTAAATTAAGTGCAGAGAAAAGAAGAGCTATTGCGAAGAAGGCGGCTCAAAAAAGGTGGAAGAAATAAAATCAACCAATATAGTTAAAAATATTTTGTCTGAAGTCCATTGCCAGGACATTTTTGTCTGCTGCGTATTTCCCGTTTAAACCACCGTCAATCGAGAGAAATGCTATCTTTTTATTATTTTTTACGAAATCATTTGCCATTAGGCAGATTGATATATCTCCAATTTCTATAATTGGCTTTACAAAGTCGATAGAATTAAGAACTTCTGCTTTTTTAATTTCATTTGACTCACCCATTGAATCCAAGATTGGAATTATTAAGGCCACTAGTTCATGGAAATTAGCCCAATCCTTATATTCGTCTCTGAAATACCTACATGTTTCGGTTAAAATGTGAGGTGTTATGAAAAACTTACTCCATTGGTTTTTCATTTTTATCAGTTCAAGAAAATCTAGAAGATAGTTGAAGTCATTGGGAGTTTTTTTCCTAAACTGTGACTGGATTGTTCCATCTATTAACACTCGTAAAACACACGTGTCGATTATCACACCATTCTTTGTGAATTGACCAAAGTAATCACTCTTGTGCTTTCTTAGATCCAGAATCATCTGTTCTTGCTCCATTATCTCCATGGTTTTTAGGTGTTAATTGCCAAGCTCCCTCTGCACGACTTTGAGCCTCTGTTAAAGGGGAAATCTTTTTTACTATTAAAGTATTGTTGTTGATATTAACAGTTACCTTATATTTAGAGCGAACACTACTTCCTAAAGATTCTATAAAGCTACAAACAACTTCCCATTTTTCAGGATCACTTTCTGTGGCTTTTGGAAGTTCTGTTAATTCATCAATGTTGAACTTTAAAAGCCCAACCTCTCCGTTAACTAATTCGAAAAAAGCTCTAGTCAACTCGATTGCTTTAAAAGAAGAAGAATCTGTCATATAAGATAGCAACTAATTAAAATCAGTATAAAGATTTTGAACCGCTTGATCTACCTAGCTGTTTCAATATCTTATTATAACAAACTATATTAAATCGTTCCATTGTTTGTGAAAGAAAGTGGTAATTGACCACAGTTTGTGCTTGACCGCTCATGTATAATATAGGGATGAACGTCTTGAGTAAAGAGAAGCAATGTCAGATCCTTTCTTGCCTTGTAGAAGGCAATTCCATTCGTGCCACCTGTCGAATGACGGGAACAGCCAAAGGAACAGTTACGAGGCTTTTGGTGCGGGTTGGAAAGGCGTGTTCAGCATATCAAGATGAAGTATTGGTAAACCTTCATTGCTCTCGGATTGAATGTGATGAGATCTGGTCATTTTGTTACGCCAAACAAAAGAACCTTCCTGAAGACCTTCAAGGAAAGGAAGGATATGGAACCATATGGACCTGGGTAGCACTGGATAGTGATTCAAAACTCGTAATTTCATGGTTCATCGGTCATCGAGATGAGGAGTCTGCGTACACTTTCATGGAAGATCTGGAACCAAGACTGAAGAATAAGGTGCAGCTCAGCACCGATGGTCTACGTGCTTACGAGAACGCTGTTCAAGGTACTTTCGGGAAGCGCGTGCACTACGGGATGGTTGAGAAGCAGTATGGTCGCATTTTCTTTGAAACGGAGGAACATGAACGTCGTTACTCGCCACATGAATGTATCGGCATGGAGAAAAAGAAAATCAGTGGTAGACCAAAGAAGAAATTTATCTCCACAAGCTTTGTTGAACGTCAGAATCTCACGATGCGCATGAGTATGCGCAGATTTACTCGTCTTACGAATGGCTTTTCCAAGAAAGTCGAAAACCTAGAAGCTGCGGTTGCACTGCATTTCATGTATTACAACTTCTGCAGACCACATCAATCCCTCAATCCAAAACGATCGTTGGGTATTACTCCTGCAATGGTTGCTGGGATTGCGGATCATCAATGGATGATAGAGGAGATTATCAAGCTCATGATTGACTCATGAATTGTTTTCGTGGTAGATTGAGTTGTTCATGAAAATGAACCAGGTTTGAATGTGCGTTGAAGACTCTCTTCAGGTGTCGCTGCTACCAATGCACGGCACGGCACCACCTGAAGGGAGTTTTTTTATAGATCTTTAACAAGTAAACATTTTTAGCCAAGACATCGGATATGTGCCGTGACCTTTATTTTTGCCGTGAGACAGGGAGAAAAGAAACAACGCCACCAAACCGAAGGTGGCTTTTTTGTATAGAACAAAGGAAATTACATTGAAAAGTTACACGCTGGGTTGGCATTATCTTCTTCTATCCGTCTTTCTTCGGAAATCTTATGGAAAGGAGAATAATTATGGCAACAACAAAAAAAATAACAATTGTTGTAAATCGAAGTGCTGTCACTGGTAGATTCGTAACGGAATCTTATGCAGCTAAGCATCAACGTACAACAGAAACAGAACGTATTAAAATTAACAAACCAGTTTCCAAGTAGTGTTTTACTTGGAGAAATGATATTTCTTCGCCGACCCAGTATGTGACTTTTTAATGAGCAAGAAAACAGAATTGTATCACATTTAGTGTATACTTCTTTTGAGAGCACAGCAAACGACTTTCAAACTGACCCACTACTGATTTAAGAGATAAGAGTTATGAGTTAAGATTCTTACTTCCTACCTCTTAACTCTTGTTCTGTGTTTCTTCAACCTCTGGAATCATCCTTTGTCTTGTAGTACCATAGAACTACCATGAAACTTCTCGTCACTCACCATTCTCCAGATCTAGACGCTATTGGTAGTTGCTGGATGCTCAAGCGTTTTGATGCAGAAACGTATGCAGATGCGAAGATCGACTTTGTTAACCCAGGCGAAACGATTGACCTACGTACTGCGGCTGACCTAGGATTCGCCCGCGAAGATATCACCCATGTGGATACAGGTCTTGGTCCCTTTGACCACCATCAACCAGAGCGAGGTCTTCAACGTGTCTGCGCGACGACACTCGCATACGATTATGTGTGTACGCTTCATCCTGAATTAGCTAAAGATGAGGCTCTCTTCTTTTTGGCCGATTACGTCAATACCATTGACCACTTCGAAGAAGTTTTTTGGGACAAGGCGGATGACATGAAGTATCAACTACTTCTTCAAAACCTCATCGAAGGAGTGCGGTTATCAGGCGCAAGCGATGATCTAGCGCAATTGAACTTCGGGTTTACTTGCCTGGATAGCGCCTATGCAGTCCTAACCCAACAAGTCGAAGCCTATCACGAACTCGAACAAAAGGGGCGACCGTTCAAAAGTCCCTGGGGCAAAGCATTAGCAATCGAAAGTAAAAATGATGAGACGATTAAACTTGCACAAAAGCAAGGATTCATAGTAGTTGTTCGTAAAAACGCGGAGCATGGTAATGTCCGCATCAAAGCAATTCCTGGGAAACAGATTGATTTAACACCTCTATATGAGCAGATTAAGCGAGAAGACACGATCGGGACATGGTATTTTCACCCCAGTAAAACGATGCTGCTCAACGGCAGCAGCAAATCAAAAGTGGATGTCCCTTCCCCACTTTCGCTCGATCGGATCGTGGATATGATAAAAGATTTAAACAAAGAATAAAATAGCATTGTCATCTTGACCGCGCCAAGTAATCTTGGCAGTGGAGAGATCACTTTCAGGAAAAATCCGAAAGCGATTTCTCGACTTCGCTCGAAATGACAAAGAAAAAGAAGTTATGCCAAACGACTCCATTTTTACCAAAATCATCAACCGCGAACTTCCTTCGACCATTCAGTACGAAGACGATGAGTTTATCGCTATCAATGATATTCATCCCAGTGCTCCTGTCCATGTATTGGTCATTCCTAAAAAACCATACGAGACATTGGAGCAAGTGGACATGAGCGATGAACACTTTCATGCGAAGTTGTTGTTAATCGCGCGCAAAGTCGCTCAAAAAATGGGAATCGCTGACAACTACAAACTTGTCATGAATGTGGGAAAAGGAGTCCAACTCGTCCACCACATTCACATGCATGTCATGGGCGGATGGAAAAACGTGGAAGATGGACAGTAGTGGTTACTCTCGCCTTAATATTCTTTTTAAGAAATTTCCTGGTTTCGTAGCTTTTTCTTCTGACTGCCACGGTGATACTATAACCTGCAATTGATCGTTGGGTACATTCGTTATTGCTTTGTCTGCATTTTGGCGTTCTAATCCTTTATATTGCCCAATGAGTTTTGCATTCTCGATTTCATCTTCAGTCAATCCAGCTGCTTTTGCAAAATCAAGTGCAAACCACATAGCAGAACCATAAAATTGCGCTTCTAATTTATTTGGCAACGGTAAGTAATATCTCATCCACTCAAAAGCTGTAATAACATCTTCATATGCATGAATTTTTGTTTGTATTTCCGACATATACGGGCCCTCTATTAAGTTATATAAATTCGCATTGTATACCCTTAATGAATTCCATACCACTTTTCAATCGGCCCCTTTTCAATCCCCTGATCATACTGTTTGATGTATTCAACTTCTGATTCCCGTCCCAATAAAAACGGCAACGCTTTCACTACAGCCCCAACGCGGATCACCATGTTGAGTGTTATATTGCCAACAAGTAACAGCGCAAATAGCTGTTTCAAATTTTTATTTTTTGGAAATGAATGAACAACAACTGCAACACAGAGAATCGTCAACAATATGAGTCCACTCAGATCGTAGCGAACCGACACAGGCACAATCCAAACCCAAGTGAACAGAGAAACTGCGATGAACAAGAGTTCTGGGCGATATATTTGCAACAGCCATTTCCTATTGATCCACACAAATGGAACTGCGAACAAAAAAATGACACTCATATAACTTTCAGCGTGAAATGAAAGTGTCAGTGGCAACACAAGGAATGAGAACAATTGGGTCGTCACGTAGTGAATAATTCCTGTTTGAACAATCAACTGATTTGATGCGGAGCCAAAAATTGAAAATGATGGATGGGTTACAAAGAGCGCAAATAAACTAAGGCCAACGATTGTCACACTCACCTTCCAGTTGAACTGTTGCCACAGTAACACAAACCATGCAGGAATAAATAATACACTCACCGATTTTGTGAGCAGTGAGGCGGTAAGCAACACACACGCGATCAATTGTTGAGCAAAACTCAACTTTGATTTGGAAAGAAGAAACACTAGCAACCCGACCTCCATCAATGCGCGAATTTGATCCACGTATGCCGATGTGGCTTCCCACGCAATGGTGTGAAATGTGAAGATAAGAAGTGTTGTTAGCAAGGACCAGGAATCTGGTAAATATAGTTGGCACAATCGATATGTCCAATACATGAGCGCGAGCGTGACGATAAACGTGAAGATTTTTATTCCAACGACACCGCCGACAACAAAAAAAGGCAAAAACATGACTTCGCCCAAGCGCGGTTCATCAGACTGAGGCACATCTGGAACTATGCGTATTTCACGTGAAACCGCCATGTCTTTAACGATTGGTAAGTGATACCACAGGGCATCAAATCCTGTTTCGGGAAGGAGGATACCAATCGCATGAAAAATCGCTACAAAAATAAATCCAACCAAAAGAATTTTTTTTATCATTTCCATACGTAGGTATGAAGTAAAAACGTCGTGTATAGGAGAAGACAAAGGCAAGTCCAAAAGAAGAGCTTCATAATTCTTTGTCATCCTCGCGCAGGCGAGGATCATCCCTTTGTGAGAAAGGTTCTGATCAAACCGAAACGAACGGATCAATCCAAGCGTTTCATGATCCTCATTTTCATGAGGATGACAATGTTGTAACCACACCTACCACCGACAACTACAGTGAGTCGTGGTGGCAGGTTTTTTCCCACGTGTTGTGGGAATCCTCACCGGGATTGAGCATGAGTATAGATCGCCGTTACCAAAAATCTAGTATGGATTTTGAGAAAAGGTATGGTACAAAAATTATTCTTTCAATTTTCTGACCACTTCTTCAACCGTGAGTAATTGCGCCTCTCCGCTGGTCCGCTCTTTGTACTCAATCTTTTCTCCTGTTTTGACAGAGACTACTAAGCGCACGGGAATTCCAATCAAATCTGCATCTGCAAATTTAGCACCAGCACGTTCATCACGATCATCCCACAACACTTCAATTCCCTCTTTTTGTAACATGTTGTGAACCTCTTGTCCTCGCTCACTTGATTGAATATCAATGAGGTGAACAGCAAATGGAGCGACCGTCTTTGGCCACATGATCCCTCGCGCATCGGCATATTTTTCCACGATCGCAGCCATCGTACGTCCGAGTCCAATGCCATAACAACCCATGTAATATGGCTTCTCTTTTCCATCTACATCGACAAATGTTGCGCCCTTCATCTTGGATGTGTAGTGATACCCAAGCTGGAAAATATTGCCTACTTCAATACCTCGTTTCTCATGCAAGACACTTCCATTTTCGGCAATACATCCATCCTGACACATCGCAATATCAGCTTCGATGTCACAACTAAAATCTCGATCAATATTGATGTTGAGTGCATCACGATGCTTCGCGTTCGCACCACCATAAAAATTGATCACGGTACGAAGTGATGTATCACCAACAATCTTCACTTTTCCGTGCAATCCAACTGGTGAGATAAATCCTGGTTCTGAACCAATTGAACGAATCTCCTCTTCGGTGGCATGGCGCAGCTGATATGAGCCCGTTACTTTTTTGAGCTTCGTTTCATTCACATCCAAATCACCCCGAATGACAGCAAGGATCAATTCATTCCGTTCATTAACCACCATGAAGTCTTTCATTTGTTTCCACAGTGGCAAATGGTGAAATGCAACTCCATCTTCCATGGTATTTCCACGCACGGCATCAACTTCTTTAAGTTTCTCAACTGTTTCATCCGCATTCATTGGTGCGAGTTTGAACTTCGCCACATCCTCATGTGCGACGTACAAACCATCTTCACTCACAAAAAATCGCCCTTCCCCAATCGGTGATTCCACTTGGTATTCGTGACAGTAGTCACCACCAATGTACCCTCCATCGGCTTCGACCTTTAACGTGTTCAATCCAAGTCGTTTGAAAATTCGCGTATAGACATCAGCCATTTGTGCATAGGTATCCACAAACGCTGTTTCATCGCGATCAAATGAGTACGCATCCTTCATGATAAATTCACGGACACGAAGCAATCCTCCACGAGCGCGTTTTTCATCACGGAATTTATTGGAAAATTGATAAATATTGAATGGCAAATCTTTGTAGGACAAGTGCAATGTGCGTACACTATCCACAAACATTTCTTCCGCTGTTCCCCCTAGAGCAAACCAACTTCCTCGCCCATCTTGGATCTTCATGAGCTCAAATCCGACAGAGTTGGTGCGATTAGTTTCTTCCCAAAGTTCAAGTGGATGAAGGGTGGGTGTAATCATTTCCTGCGCCCCAATTGCATCCATCTCTTGTTTGATAATCTCGCGAATTTTTTGATGCACGCGCCATCCAAGTGGCAAAAAGTAATAACGACCAGCAGTGGATTCTTGGATAAATCCACCACGAGTGAGCAATTGATGACTGGTAAATTGTGAACCTCCAAGTTCTCCTTTTGAGGTCTTGCCATACAGTTTTGAGTATTTCATACTTCCTTTCATTGTAATCAAATGCGTATAAAAAAACACCCGCTTACTCACAAAAAACCTTGTGAATAAACGGGTGCATTCTCTCCCTCGCCTCTACGAGGAGAGGGTCGGGGTGAGGCGGCACGGTACCACCGTTTGTTTAACTTCATTTTGACAAACTGACGGTTGTCACTCGGATGTGTTAGGCCCCGCCATGGCGGAGTTGTCCACATCGGCTTCTCTCGAGCGAAGAGTAAAGAGGTAGGAACTCTTCCATAGCCTGTATGCTAGTATACCATATATGAAGAATGAAAAGGCGTTTACCCCCCATGAGTTATACATTTTAAGCGAATGGTCACACGACCATAAAGATCTGGATCCTGTCGAAATCATGGCGTGGCTTCATTTTATTCATACGAATAGTGATGATATTGTCAGCTTTCAGCGGATGCCTCAACCGTGGAAAGAATTTTGGTATGAGTTAATTGAACCCAAGGAAAAAGAAGATTTTCTACGCAAGGTCGCTGTGTATTCTACGAAATCCAATCCTTCAACTCCTGAGCAAACACACTTGCCACAGACACTACATGCAATTTTGGAAATGATTTCGCGCAAGTATCAATGGTATCGCTCACAACTACACGGGATACTTCACTTGCTTGCAACTTGGCACTAGCTTCCCCTGCAAAAATCGCATGTGTCGCAAAGCACTGGACATCAACGGCCCCTTCTTCTTTGAGGATATGCGCTGCTTCGATCACAGTCCCTCCCCCATTGATCATGTCATCTAAAATAATGCACGTTTTCCCTTTCACATCGCCCATGACAGACCGAGCAGTTACTGCCCCTGTTTGTAAATCACGGTGTTTATCTATGTTGGCAATTGGCACATTAAGGTATTCAGAGGCAAATCTTCCAACACGCTTTAATCCACCAAAATCAGATGAAACGAGGACAATATCACCTTGGATTTTTTTCATCTCCTTTGCGAACACCTCATCGGAGGATAAGTGCGAAGATGGGACGCTAAAAAACCCTGTCGTACTACTATTGTGTAGGTTCATGAGCACAAATCGATAAACAGATTGGGATGATAACATGCTTGCGATTACCTTGGCAGCGATCGGTTCACCGGGGCGATGCACTTTATCTTGCAAGCTATATCCAAACCATGGAATCACGGCAAAGACACGTCGTGCTCCCTGTCGGAACAGCGCGTCGGTAATGAGTGCAAATTCAATGATATGACTATCCACGGGATCAGAAAAAGATTGGATGATAGCCACATCTTGCCCTTTTACTTTTTCTTTTACATACACGCGCCGCTCACCATTTACAAACGTGGAACATTCAAGTGCGCCGAGGGACATCCCAAGTTCTTGGGCAATCTTTTCTGCAAGTGGTTGATTTGATGAGCCAGAAAGTAAAATCATACGTTCATTTTCAATAGAAGCCTACGAATACTATTCAAAGTATACACTTCCAACAAGAAGATACAAAAACCCCCGCAGCGCGGGGGTTTTAAAAACATTACGACATCTTAACTGTTTCATGTTGCGTATGATGAATGACGTTCATAGGACTCAAGCGACCAAGTAACTCACTCGCCGTTACTCGCTCGCGAGGCCTCGACTCTGCGACCACACACAAAGGCGCGTTTAACCTTGCGATGGAAGCAGCCAACTGGGCCGCTAGTCCATCAAAAGTTGGTTCACGCCGCAACATTTCGGATGACAACATAGTATTGCCCCCCAACTACATAGTGAACCGTTTCTTATGAATTGGTTCATCTATAGAATAAGAAAAGATAAGTATTACACTCCCCTTACATAATTCAAGTCTGGTGAGCTATAAGCCGAAAGTGATATACTTATAAAAAGACAAAAAAAGCCCCCAGGTTTCCCCGGGGGTCAAAATATATTTAGGCAGTGCAATGGTTAAAAACCGTTGCAATTGCCGCTGTGCGACGCCGCGACAGTCAAATGGTAGACCGTCGGACTTGCCAAAAGTTCGGCACAGGTTTTGCGCTTCTGGTCTGGCATAGGCGCGGGCTTAATTACAATCTCTTGGGTCTGCATGGATTGGTTGGTTGGCGGATTGCCAAACACCCAACCATACCTCGACGAATAGCTCACGGCTCAATTCCTCACTCTTTTGATTTAAGAACACCCTATAATATAGATCAAATCTTCGTAAAAATCAAGTAAGGACAGATTAGGGGCAAAAAAAGCCGTACATCTGACAAAACAGACATACGGCTTGAGGCGGCCAAAAGGCTTATAAAGAAACAACTTCGCCCGGCATATACAGGGCGACAGTGGCATCCATGTGTTGAATCAACACCGCTCCGGGAGTAACCGTGGAGCGCCCGATCATTTTTCCCATTGCCCCTGGGCAACGAAAATCAATCAAATTGGAATGATATTCAAGCTCAAGATGCCGCAAAGAATCCGAAACCTGAACTTTTTGTCCAGGGAAAAATGGACTCTTACGCGTTTTGGTGACGATTCGGCTTGCCATGATTTTTTCCTTTGAATCAGGATGTTGTCGATATCCATTCCTGCGGAATGCAAGAAAAATAATGGACATCGTCACATCCTGAAGCCTTTGGAAACACATGTCAAAGAGCTATTTCTAACCGCTTGAGAGAATTGTATCAAAAAGGTAAGGAAAAATCAAGTTATAGGCTTAGAATGAACATCTATTTTTCTTTCGAAGTCACCCGTTTCCAGGCTACAAGAATGGGAAGTGCGACACAAATACTCGAGTATGTCCCCGTAATGGTACCTACGAGAAGTGCAAACAAAAACCAACGCAATGTTTCTCCCCCAAGCAATACTCCAACCAATAGCATAAGTATAACTGCCAGTGAGTTGCGCAAACTCCGATTAATCGTTTCTAATACCGCTTCATCTACAATCTTTCCAAACTGCCCACTCGCCGCCTTCTTCATCCGCTCACGGATGCGGTCGTAGACGATGAGCGTGTCGTGGAGTGAAAATGAGAGAACTGTCAAAATAGCCGTGACAAACAGCACATCCACTTCTACTCCATAAAAATGCCCAAGCAAACTAAATGTCCCAAGGATAATGAGTACATCGTGCACACCGGCAAGTGCTGCACTCACACCAAACGCTGGCGATGGAAATCGCATCGCCAAGTAAATAATGATGAGTGAAATAGCTGCCACTACGCCAATACCAGTTTTAACCAAGAGCTCTTTCCCCAGTGTAGGCCCAATCGTCTCATACGAGAGCTCTCGTATATTTGGATCGATTGTTTTCAATGAAGCTTCCACCGTATCCTTGGTCGTCACATCCATTGGCGCTGTACGCACCACAATGTCTTGAGCTCCACTATGAACCAATGAGCTCACATGCACTTTCGACTCTACCACTTTCCGAATCGAAGAAAGATCACCGACTGGTTTACTCAATTGTAACGTCAGAGTCGCGCCACCCGTGAAATCAATACTGGGCTTTAACCCAAAGCGAATGAGCGAATATATACCAGGCACCAAAAAGAGTGCTGAGATGAGGATAAAGTACTTGGTATTGCGTGCAATAAAGGAAGTGTGCATAGTTAAAAGGTATTTCCTTACTATCCTAGTGTATATTTCATCTCTCGTTGCTCTTTTGCCTGGATCCCGTATGCAGGCTCGCCGCCTCATCGGCGGACTGCCTCCTACGGGATGACAAAGGAGAGTAAAACATCGTCATCAACACACGCGTCACACCCATCCCACAGAGAATGTTCAAGAAAATTCCAAGCGCCAGTGTGAGTGCAAATCCCCGCACCATCCCTGATCTGTTTAAGAACTCCCACTCAAACGGGTTGTACAACACAAAACACGTGATGAGTGTCGTGAAGTTAGCATCACGAATTGAATTCCAAGCTCGTGAAAAGGCTTGGTTTAACAATTGTTCGCGTGTGCGCTTGATTGATTTTCGCTCCTCTTCCTTCAATCGCTCAAATACCAAAATGTTGGTATCTACAGCCATGCCCATCGAAAGGAGGAAACCGGCAATTCCCGCAAGCGAGAGTGTGATCGGGATCAATTTATACAGTGCAAGCGTGATCAATCCATACAGTAAGAGCGACGCGACAGCAATCAAGCCTTTGAGATCATAGAGCAAGATCATAAAGAGGAAAATAATGCCGATACCAATCAAAATTGCCTGCACAGATCGTTGCACTGCTTGGTTCCCTAACGTTGCATCCACGGTCTGTTGTCCGATGACTGAGATGGGAACTGGAAGAGCGCCAGCATTTAACGCAATACTCATGTTATTTGCATCATCTGTGCTAAAGTCACCAGAAATTTGTGCTTGACCAGTCGTGATTGCCTGCGAAACCACTGGGATAGTGATTGGGTAGTCATCAATAAAAATCGCCAATGGCTTTCCCACATTGCGCGAGGTAATCTCAGCGAATTTTTTGGTTCCGTCAGGTGTAAATTGGAGAGAAATATATGGCTTCCCTGTTTGAGAATCGAAAGCAACCGAGGCATTGGCTAAATCTTTTCCCGAAAGATCGGTCGGTTTAAAATCGCTGACCAATACTCCTGAAGTACTGGCAATCTTCCCCGATCCAGATGTCGGCTTGTACTCGCGAAAATCAAGTTGGGCGGTCGAACCAATAAGTTGAACAGCTTGTGAGCTATCTGATATTCCTGGGATTTCTGCAACGAGACGGTACTCATTGGTCGATTTGGCAGTTTGCACTGTCGCCTCACTCACTCCATACAAGTTAATACGTCGTTCAATGATTTGCTGGGCGGTTTGTAATGCTTTATCTCGATCTGGCGGAGCAATTTGACTCATATCTGCAGCAAGTGTAACCTGCGTTCCACCCGCAATATCCAATCCTTGTTTCACTTCCAAGTCGCGTGAAAGCTTTATTCCAGCAACGTTTACATTGAACTGAGGACGAGTCAACAGAATGTCTTTTGTTTTTGGGAGTGGCAGAAGTGAACACACAGAATGCGGCAGTGATGCACACACTTTATCTTTTCCAAGTGAAATGGTCACTGTTGCCGGAATATCGACAACGACTGTACAAATAGCAACCACAAGCAAAAGAAAATAAAGGATAAGAGCGAAGCGCTTTGACATACAGGAAAGGTATTACGTACTCAATTGTGGTTTGGTTTCCAACATTTCATCTTCAGATCCAATAATCATAACACGACTTCCCGCTAAAATTTCTCGCAGGAATGGATCACGGCGTTCTTTACGAAACTCAAATTCTTCTTTCGAAATCACCGTATAGTTGATCTCGTAGCCGCGCTTCTCCTCTTCTTTTTTCACAAGGACTGACAACTCAGGTAATACTACATTTCCTACAATCAAAATATCTACATCCGTATTTGAGTGAGATCCAAATCGCGCAAATTTTCCTGAAAACATAATAAAGTCAATGTCACCCAATTTTTTCCTATTGCGCTTCATGTCTTTGCCAAGACCAGATGTCTTTGCAACTGCCGTGAGAAGCTCGGGAAAAAATTCGTAGTGATGATTTAGCATGTAATAGAGCCTATTCCCACGCTCTTCACTCTTGACCATTCCACTCTCAGTCATACGCGCTAGCTCACGACGAACTGCGTTGATTTCCTCACCAGTCAAACGCGTCAGTTCACGCACATACCACATCTCACTGGGGTTGCGAAAAAACAACTCAATGAGTTTTGCACGTACTTTACTCACCATGAAATCGGAAAGTTCTGCCATATGTTCACTGAACTGAGGACAATTTGCCCTCATTGCGTGACCCCATACTAGCAAACGGCAGACAAAATGCAAGCACAAACATTCTCAGGGATCAGTAAACATTACTGCACAGACAGAGATGTATTCCCCGTCCCCAAGATCGTAATCCAGATGCGACCCCGGACAAACTTAATCTCATGTCCCTTGCTATCAAGGAAGGTTAAGCGAGATAAGCGGTCTTTCTTAACCCAAGTCGCATCAATACGCACACCATCTTGGAAGACAACAGCATTGCCATTTCCTATAGTTTGGTAATACACGTGTTTGTGCATATCAACTGAGGGATACTCTTTTGTATAAAGAACAACGACATTTTTCGCAGTCAATTGCTGATTGTCATCCTGATCGATATGAGGAGCACCAGCCATAGTTCGCTTGTACTCATTGGTACTTGGATCATAGTTCCATTGCACGTCAAACCCTGGAATTCCTGACCAAAAGTCATATTTGACCACTTGTGATTGAGGACGTGCACCCGCATCGGCATCGTCTTGGAACTGCCATGGGACAAATCCTGTTTGCCAATCTTTGCCATCTTTCCCAATATCAGTTAAGCCGCGCTTTGCACCCAAATCCCAAAGTCGATACGTGGAGGATTCCATTGTATGTTCGGTTGCAATTTGCTTTCCAGGAATACGATTGTAGTTACGCACAAAGGTTGGGTAACCCGCTGACATTCCATCAATATCATTAGAAAGTGTCCATCCATACTGTTGAAGGTGCTCAAGCGCTTGAACGCGAGGATCTGTTCCTCCATCTGTTTGGGGTGGGAAGTTGTTAGCACCTCCGACATGCGCATAGAGTGGGAAGTTGTACTCACTTGCATAATCAATAAATGCTTGGCGAGCACTACGCACTGGAGCGACAATTTCATCTTTGGCTTGAGCTGCACAGTAGAAGACACCCATAAAACGAGTGATCCCTCCCTCGGCAACAGTCTCATATACAACATCTGTAAAATCCAGACCTGATTGAGGACGCGCATCGGGATGATTTTCAATCATGACCATGAGAGGGCGTTGCTTACTCCACGCATCTTTTTCTGCCGCTGTGTACTTTTCACCATTGATTGGACAGACTTCGGTCTTTGGAGCTTGTGTATTCACAGCCAAACTGCCACTCGCACCAGGAACAACTGGAGAAATGAGTCCGGCAAGTCCACTATTTCCTGGAAGTGAAGGAGTCAGTGCTCCGCTATTGAACGCCATTTTAAATCCCACGAACGCGACAATGGCAGTCACTGCATAGGTACCGATGAGGATTCCCAACTGTTTTGCTTGCATACATTGCCTTTCAAGATAACGAAGTCTTCCATTGTTCCAACAGAGTTTAATCGTACCATATCACTCCCACAAAAGAAAAGTTGCACTTCATTCTTGAATATAAGAATGTTGTTGCGCTCTCATCTCGTTCACAAAAGCAGTTGCAACAGCTTCAGGTGAGATTGGAGTATCAACTGCATACTCACTTGGAGAAAGCTGCGTTTCTGCATCAAACAAAAACACCCAAATAGCCACGGTACTCAGCGCTGAATCAAAAACGTACCCTTTACTCTCATATTGATCAATAAATTCCGCAAGTGCTCGCGCATATGACAAGACCGTGCGCTCATTGAGCGGGATCGAAGCTTGCTGTTCAATTCGCATGACTCTTTCTTGTGGAACCATCATAGGTTTCTCCTTTCGAAAAGATGATCATTGTACTCATAAAGTCAAGTGAGCTGCAACTGCATCGATATACTAAGTTGAACATTGAATATTGAAAATTGGATGTTCTCCTTGTACCCTACCCTCATGGCCTACAAACTGGAAAAACCGCAAACACAAGGAAATCTTCAGCGTACACTGGTGCAAAAAAGTACGACATATCGATTACCCAAATCAGCTCCACCCACTCCGAGGGTTGAAGAGCAAACAACCTCACCAACTCTCAAACAAGATATTATAAAAACAATCATGGTTGCTCTTCTTTTGTTGGGGCTCATTGCCTTTTTGTGGTGGAAGTTGCACTAGTTGATCTCTCTTTCTTCCGTACTATGATATTCACATCGTTGGCAAAATGAGGATGTGATCAATGGCTGTCACAAAACAACGTCTTCTTGAAGTTCAAAAGATCATGGGTCTTCTTGAATCCATCATCGATGAAAAACTTTTGCGCGGTTGGAAAAAAATCGGAGATAGCGTCAGTATTTTCTCTGATACCGACCACTTTCAAGCCATTTGGCTTGACGGAGATGATGTGATGGAAGCGCTCAGAGAAAGATATCCAGGATGGGATATCGAGGTAAAATATCTCGAAGGCAAAACAGAACTCATCTTTAGCTAACAATCACGGGTGACTTGAATTATTCAGGTCACCCATTTTTTATGTTTCATGTACCTTTTTGTGTCCTTTCCACCAAGTTGCAAACGCTTGCAATGCTTTTGCACGATGACTGATCTGATCCTTCACGTCACTGCCAAGCTCTGCCATGGTTTGATGATATCCTTCTGGCACAAAAAGTGGATCATATCCAAACCCATGCGTTCCTTGCAAAGCAGGAGCAATCAATCCTTTGCATTCTCCGTGGAAAACATGACGCTCGTTCCCATGTGGATCAATGTACACGATCACACAGACAAACTTCGCACTGCGGTCTTCTTTCCCTTCCAATTCTTTGAGCAATTTGTGACAACGATCAGTATCACTCCCCTTCGCATAGCGCGCTGAATAGACGCCCGGTTTATGACCCAACGCGGTGACTTCAATGCCACTATCATCCGCAATTGTCAGATGCCTGGTTTTATCCGCAAGCGTTTTCGCTTTAAGCGTAGCGTTGTCCTCATACGTGTGACCTGTTTCTTCGACTGCAAATCCGCTTAAGTGAACATCTGAAAGAGTAAGGATTTTGATATCTTCAATCCCTAGGTGATGCAAAATAGTTTGGATCTCCCGTGCTTTTCCGCCATTGTTGGTTGCCAAAAGAAGTTCTGTCATGAGTGACAGCGTAAAGCGTGAAGCGAAAAGCGTCAAGAGCAATTTACAATTATGCAATGTTTAATTTGCATTGAATTTTCAATGTTACAATAATTCAAACTATTCATTACATCATTTAAATATGTACTGGAAATTGAGAATTGAAAATTTTTAACATCATATGCCTTCCCAAACAGAAGTTGAAGCAGTATTGAACATTCTCAACACAACCTATCCAACGCTTGCCATGCATGAAGTCCATGGAGGTGATCCGTTTCGAATGCTCGTTGCGGTCATCTTGTCGCAACGTTCTCGCGATAGTGTCACGGTACCACTGGCCGCTCAACTTTTTGAACACATCATAACTGCAGCTGATCTTGATCGAATGCCATTGGAAGAGTTAACAGACCGTATCCGCCCCAGCACCTTTTATCAACAAAAAGCCAAAGCACTCAAAGAGCTCGCCCACATATTGGTCACCCAATACCAAGGAAAAGTTCCTCAAACAGAAGAACAACTGCTCGCTCTTCCACGCGTTGGGAGAAAAACTGCCAACATCATCCTCACGACATTTTTTAACACTCCACAAATCGCGGTCGATACGCATGTGCATCGCATCACGTACCGACTCGGATGGACACATACGAAACTTTCCCTCTTAAAAAGAGGGAGACACAGAGGGAGTCCTCAACAAGATGAGATGCCAACCGTCGAAGAAACAGAGCGTCAACTCACCACACTCATCCCCAAACGATTTCACTCGATCGTCAATCGTGTCTTTGTTGCACACGGCCAAACGATCTGTTTTCCAAAAATACCCAAATGCTCTACATGTCCCATTGAAAAATACTGTCAAAAAAGAGGTGTTACGACACAACAATAATTAAACCGCAGGAAGAACGACGACTCTTCGTTTCCAAAATTTCGAAGCCAATGCTCCAATTGCTGTGCGCCGCTGGACACCCAGAAAGACGAGACAAGCCAATACGCCCCCCGCCAACACATCCATAAAGTAATGCTCTCCCAAATATATCACTGCAAACCCTACTCCAAACACATACGGAGCGAAGAGTACACCTTTCCATTTAAACTTTTTCAACAAGAAAAGGAACACAAGCATCGGCAATGCAAAATGAAGCGATGGCATGGCTGCGACTGGATTCCCATCCATAATGGCATAGATCGTCGGCACTGCTCCTGGAGCAGGAAGGAAATGGGACATGACCACACCCGTCACTTCCTGAATCGGCGGTAAATATCCTTTTCCACTGGCCATCCATGGGGGCATTGCTGGAAACAAAATATAAATTGCAAGAGCACAATACGATAAGGTCACAAATGCCCAAGAAAATTCTTTGAAGAGTTTTCGATCTGTAAGCCAAAAATAAAACCCCACGATCATGGGCGTCACAAAATGACAAATATAGAGGATGACCGCAACATAGTCATACCAATGCAGATTTGACGGTGTGTAAAAAAGACGTTGTAAAACAATTGTGGGAATCGCACCAAACATCCACGTATCGAAACGAATCATTGTCCAAATGTGCACATGATTTGAAACAAATGGAACAAGTCCGCGTAAAAACTCGTAACTAAAGTATGATAGCAAAAATGGCAACCAATCGACGATAAACATCTTCGCCCGTCCAATGAAAATCATGCCCAGGAGTGCAACCAGAAAAAATTGGTCAGGAGAAAACCACATGCGATGCGACAACATGTACGCGGAAACACCACACATGTATAGAAATGTCAGACCCAACAACCACTTGCTATGCTTACTCATACACACCGCACTATATCATGGGAAACTTGGATGATTCTGAAGGAAAGTCATTCTTAAGGCAATTCATCTACAGTATCATCATATTCATTGAGAAGTTCTTCTAAACGGGTATCTGGACCCATAGGCAGATATGGGTAGGGAACAAAAACTCCTTCGGGCATTGCTGTTCGCCGCTGGATCTCAACTTGGATAAGGGTTCGTTCTTCACCCACGACATACTGCAAAGATTTTTGTAAATCTTCCATTGTGGTATCTTCAAGCCGAACAAGTTTTTCTAGGACAATCTTTCTCTCTTCTGGAGAATAGAGAGAATCCTCAATAATCCATATGCATAATGGAATTTCTCTAGTTTGACGCTCTGGAAATGGCATAGTTTTACTGACTACTTGGAGCTCCAAGTGTCACGGTGACTTGCGTGGCTTTCGCATCTTCAGTGACAGTAAATGTGAATCCAGTCAACGCTGCTTTGATCGCGTCAGCAATCGCTGTTTTGCCTGTTGGAACAGAGATCGTTCCTGCATCGGATGGAGAACCATTTCCAACAGTTCCAAGTGTAAAACCTGCAGACTTCAATACAGCCGCCTCTTTGGCAGCCAATCCTTTTGTCGTCGTGCCATTTAACACATTCACTTTGACTGATTTGAGTAAAGCAGGATCAGGTGTCGGGGTGGGTGTCGCAACCACTACTGTTGGTGTCGGGACAGGTGTAGCTTGAGGAGCGGGAGTAGCGATCGGTTGATCGGATGATTTTTTGGTCATGACGTAGAGGCCGACAATCCCCGCAGCAACGAGGACCATGCCCAAAATAATAAAGATGCTCACGAGCATTCCTTTTTTCTCACTCTTCTGCTGATCAGCTACAGCACTCACTTCTCCCACAAACGCTTGTGGCACTACTTGTTCCAACACTTTTTCTTGTGGTGTTTGTGGTGCAGACATATCAATTGTTTTTGGTTCAGGCATGGAGCGCAACGGATTTCCCTCTGGTTTTGAACTGGTGAGAAATGATGGAAGAGAAGGTTCTTCTCCTTTTTGATCCGACATGGCACTGGAAGGAGGAACATCCCCATCATCATTGATCACTTGTGTCACAGGAATTCTGGTTTCCAAAGATGTTTGGTCACTTCCCATGCTGGGACGAGGTAAATCAGCAGCTTCAATCTCTTCATCAGCATCTGGTTCTTCAGTGGAGGGTGTACTTACTACTGTTTCAATTTTTTCTGGGAATTTATTGATCGTGATATCTGCATTTTCTACTTCCACTACCACGGGACGCCTGGATGTTTTTTCTTGACCATCCTCATCAAACACATCGGGGATATTATCAACGAGAGGTTCTTCTTGTTTTTTGGTATGGGAAGATGGACGTTTGAATGCCATATATGCAAGGGTAAACCATTCATTCACGGAGAGCAAGTGGAGATCTTTTTAATGAAAAATAGTCCAGATATCCTTAGCTGTGATCGCTACAATAAGAGTCAACAAAAGTGCAAACCCTGCGGTATTCACAAGCCCCTCAACTTTTGCAACTCTTTTTCTACCAACAATCGCTTCCAAGATAATAAGCACAGCACGTCCTCCATCCAGAGCTGGAAATGGTAATACATTCATAATTGCCAAATTGATCGAAAGAATGGCAGTAAAGTTCAAGATCGCTAATACTCCTCCATCAAAAATGTGTTGATCATTCACCTCTTTTACAATGCCAACTGGACCAGCCACATCTTTTGGTACCATCCCAAAAGTTACTAAGTTTTTAATCATGCTTTCCAATGTATCCACAATCGTGAAACTAAAATCGACCGATTTTTGCACCCCCACGACAATGGAACGAAACGGCATCTCATACCAAGCATAATGAACAAAATCGACTGGTTGGTCCAAACTCACACCAAGGGCTCCTTGTCCCAGCGCAATGTCGCGTGCACTGCGAGTATGAACGGGGATATCCAGTGTTTGCGTTCCCCGTTGGATATGAAGAATCAGAATAGTATTTGGTTCATGTGCGACGAAACGAATAAAAGATTCCAACTCCCCCGCTGGCTTCAATACACTCCCCTGTTTTCCTACTTCCTCAATAACATCTCCCACTTGTACTCCAGCCGTTTTCGCTGGCCCATCAAAGACTTGTTCCACAACTGGTGGTGTCTTTGAGACGGGAATCCCAATGCAGTAAAAAAGAACAATAAAGGCAAGCACGCCAAACAAAAAATTAACCGTGGCACCGGCTAAGATAACAATGAGACGTTGAAGTTTTGTTTTTGTATAAAAAGGAGAATGATCAACCTCAATATGGCTTGCAACTCGCATTGTTTCTTTTCCCTTGCTCCGCGAAGCCTTGGCGGAGTGGGGTTCTTCTCTTCGTGCGGAACCATCTTCTCCTTCCATCCTCACGAATCCACCAAATGGCAGCGCGTTGAGCGTGAACGGAATTCCCTTCCACGTGAAAAGCGTCAATACTCGAGGCGGATAGCCAAATCCAAACTCTTCCACCTTGATCCCAAATCGCCTGGCCATCAGAAAATGACCGAGTTCATGAATCAGAACCAGGAAGGAAAGAACAAGTAGGAAAATAAGGATGGAAAAGATCATGTGTATTAGAGGATTAGACGATAAGGTGACTAGAAATAACTTTTCTAATCCTCTAGTCTCCTAATCTACCATTCTCCTACAATTATAGTTCTCGTAGTTCTTTTTCTTTGCCATTGGCAACTTCACCAAGTTTGGCAATTGCATCATCCGTCACTTTTTGAAGCGTTTCAAGATCTCGTTTAATATCATCTTCACTTACACCTGGTTGTCCCTTTTGTGCGTCAATTTGCTTTTTATATTTTATCCGAATATCTCGTGCCATATCTTCATGCGCGTGTAATTTTTGATTGAGCAACTTTACAAGTTCTTCACGTCGCTCACCAGTCAGAGGAGGAATACTAATACGCACTTGCTGCCCATCAATGATGGGGTTGATATGAAGATCGCTGATCTGAATCGCCTTTTCAACTGTGGATAGGAGTGATTGATCCCAAGGCTTGATGACAATCATTGTCGAATCAGGGGCACTAATGTTTGCAACCTCCATCATGCGCATCTTGCCACCATATGCATCGACCATGACATTTTCGACCAAGGATGGCTTTGCCCTTCCCGTGCGGATGGTCGCCACATCACTGCCAAACACTTCGATCAGCTTCGCTACATCACTTTTCATGGGATCAAAAGAAAACATAGATACTCCTTAAGTCGTCTTGTTGTAATCTGTTCATTTTACCATACAAGCATGCGTGAGTATGCTACTATACGCATATGATTCGCAAACTGCGCACCTACATTCGTACACTGATTAAAAGTGCTTCTGAACCTTCGTACTATCGCGAGGTTCTCCAAGCAAAAGTGTGGTTTTCCGTTCAATTTTTTCTCGTCAGTGTGGTATTGGCTACGATTGGACTCATCATCGTCCTGCGTCTCTATGACGTTCCCATGATGCTTTCAACAACGAAAACAAGTGCCTCTGATATTATTGCGCAGCTACCAGACACAACTTTTTTTTCCTATACCAACAATACGCTCACAACCCAAGGGCTCACCCTCCCCTTTACATTTACGTCACCATCAGAGTTAACAAACCTTGGAGCTCCTAAAAATATCGCCGTTATTACAAGTGAAGATCATGCTCAAAGTAGCGCACTCTTCACGATCACTCCGCATGCCATATATGCCGATGGTGATGACACTGAAAAAATGACATACGATACAATTTTTGACTCCAATTGGAGTGCGAAGAAATCTGATTTACCATGGTTTGTTAACCAAAATATTGAGCAGGTACGCCAAAGCAGTACAGCAGCGCTCCTCGTCTTTTCACCATTTCTTTTTATTATCCAACTCCTTGTAACCGGATTTATCCTCTTTTTCTTTACCTTTTTTGCAAGTCTGTTGGCATGGGTATTAGGGATAAAACTTCCATTTATCAAACTGATTCAGTTGGGTTTGCATGCAATGAGTATCGGAATTCTTATCGATCTTGTACCTCAACTCTTTGGAGTTCACACATCGATTTCATTGACTGGGCCAGCATATATTGGGATCATGCTTCTTGCATTTTTCTCAATTCGCTCCAAACAACCCCAGAAACACTAGGGGAACATTCCCTACTCTCTATTCTGTATGCTCTCCCTTCACGTGCTACAATGACTATGGTTCCTTATTCAGGAATTGGTATGAATAATAATAAGGATTTTTATGCCTGTCGCTGACATCTATACAAAACTTGTTCCAACATATCAACGGCCTGATGACCAAGATTTTCCGGTGAGTAAATTACGTTTTTTCATGAATGTTTTGTGGGAAGCGGTGACAGGACGTGAACTCTCTGAAGATCAAAAAGTATCTCTCAAGGGTCTCATCGATCTTTTAAATCTTTTGGATGAACACAAGCATGAATCACCAAAAGAAATGATCACAGCGATGCTGCCATCGATCGGCCCCCTCTTGGAAAAGATGCCCACCCTTGGATATACAGGAACCGTCACATTTACTCATTTGGTCCCCATGTATCAGCATTATTTACCAATGATGGAACGAATGGTGCGCGAGGCACATGACTTCACAATGGAAGAGACGCTTTTGTACTACGAAGCGACCATCTTTGATCACTTGTTCCTCATGCATCTATTTGAAAGTGAACACAATCTTAACCTTATCGAGATCATCGCAACCATCAAAGCTATTATCCTCACAAATGCACTCGTGTATGACTACCACCAACACATGAGTGGACGTTCTATTTCATTTTTCACTTTCGTCGAACGCGGTGGGAAAAAACATGATGATATTCCTGCGTTTTTACGCCAAGTTATAGCTCAGATTGGCAGTGACGCCAAAATCATCGTCACTACACCCTCATGTATCGAAGTCCTTGATTTCTTGACACAAAAACTGTTGGAAACAACAGCAAAAAATGAAGCCCCAACAACAACAGATGCACACGTTCAAGTCGTGGATCAGTTGATGGCACAAGCGGGACAAAATATGGTCTTCGACCAAACAGTTCAACAACCACAAGTAGGGCCCCAAGTTTCAGAGATTACTTCATCTGTCCCAGCACCCCAACCAACTCAACCCGTCACACCACCCGTTGAAGTTCAACCACTAACAACACCCTCTCCTCTTCCTATAGAAGTTCCTCCCACTCAACTTCCAACAGCACAACCAACAGTTGTCGCAACTCCAATGGAAGTTTCTCAACAAATACCTCAAGTTCCGGTCATGCCCATTCAAGAGATGGCACCACAACCATCCCCAATTGCGTCTCCCGCGGAAAACATCCCTGCTGTGCCTTCGATACAGCCAGCACAAACTCCTCTTCTCGCCGAGGAACCAGGATTAACGCCCCAACCGAGTTCTAACTAAGGCTTTTAACATTCAAACACCTCTTCTCGTCATCCCAGATGAGAAAGATCCGCCACGGCGGATCGTATCGAATATCCGGGATCTTTCAACGGTGAAGGGGTTGCACTTTCTCTGTCATCCTGAGACTTCTCTGCGGAGCAGAGAAAAGCGAAGGATCTTCTTAAAGGTCGTTGGAACTCAGGATGACAAAACTAGAAATAAGTCTCGGCCAAACTTATAGCTCAGAAAATCTTTAGACTCGTGGGAATGACAGAAACAATGGGAAAAAACAAATTTTTATATCGTCAAGCGTTTAAACTCTTTGACGACAATATTTTCACCCACTTTTCCACTGGTTTGCTTGATGAGATCTTTAATGGAGGTTTTCGCATCACGAATATATGGTTGCGCCAAGAGCTCATCCACAGACTGTGGATCCATACTTGCGACTTGCATGGCTACTTCTCGACCCAATGTTTTGAAGTCATCGGTGCGTGCCACAAAGTCTGTCTCACAAGTCAATGCCACGACTGCCCCAACTTTTCCCGTGTTATGAATGTAGGTCACGATAGCACCTTCTTTGGTCTCGCGATCTGCCTTTTTCTCAGCAGTTTTGATCGCGTTTTCTCTGATCCATGCACGTGCTTTTTCTACATCTCCATTTGAAGACTCAAGTGCACGGCGTACATCCATAACCCCAGCACCAGTCTCTTCACGGAGAGCTTTTAATTGTGTTAAATCAATTGCCATACCGACTCCTTTATTTCGTTTCAACTGGCTGTTTCTCTTTTGCACTTTGGTTCATTGCCTTTCCTTCTTTGAAGGCTTTTGCAAGTGTGGCGATGATGATCTTCAGACTTCCAATCGCATCGTCGTTGGCAGGGATAACCAAGTCTACCAAGTCTGGATTCACGTTACTATCGCAAATGGCGATGATAAAGACGCCGCGCATGTGTGCCTCTTTGACAGCCACGATATCTTTATTGACATCGGTAATGACCAAAATATCGGGGATACCTGTGAGTGTAGACACACCTCCAAAGAAACGCTCAAGGCGTGCAATTTCACGATCAATGAGGACGTTTTCTTTCTTTGTATAGACGTTGAACTTGCCTTCGGCTTTGTCTTTCTTGAGGGAATTCAAGCGTTTAATGGATTTTCCGACCTGTTCCCAGTTGGTAATGAGTCCACCTGGCCAACGGTTGGTGATATACATCGCTCCAGCATTCACGACTTCCTCGCGAACGATATCTTGAGATTGGCGTTTGGTACCGATAAACACGACACTTCGCCCTTGTTTGGCTGCTTCAGCGATCTTTTGACTAGCTGCTTCCAAGCCTTGGGCTGTCTTGGCCAAGTCAAAGATATGAACGCCATCGCGTTCACCATAAATATATTGAGCCATTTTTGGGTTCCAGCGACGTGCTTGGTGACCAAAATGACAGCCTGCCTCAAGTAAGGCTTCCAAATCCACTGAAAAAGTTGCATCTGACATACTTTTTCCTCCTTTGTTCCGCCTATTCTCGAGAAGATGTAAGAAGTATTGTTTTCAAGAGTACTACGTTTCTCCTTGTCATCCTGAACTTGTTTCAGGATCTTTCTTGAGAGAAAGTATCTTCTATGAACAACCCCTTATCAAGGAGTACTACGAGAATAGTGTGAGATAACTATTGATTACTTGGGGTATTATACCACACTCCTCTTTTATTGTTGAGGATTGCGCAGATTATTTAAATTAGCACTTACTCGGGAAGCCTTGGAGTAATCATTTTCATCAACAGCTGCGTGCAAAACTTCTTTAGCCTTACTTCTGGCAGTCATATGAAGATCACTTGGCTTATAAGGCTCTACATATTTAACTGGACGAAGAGGAGGCAGGTTCTGCTCTTCTGCCTCAATAGCATCAACTGGAGGTAATTCATGCTCCAGATTTATGTTATCTTCCTCTGGTGAGAGGGTCCCTCCCCTATCCTCAACTTCCTTTTTAAGCCACCCTGTATCGTTGCGTCTTCCAAACGAATGGAATAAACGCCGCAGAAGACCCATCCTTTCTTTACGTTGCTGCGCATCTTCTTTGACGGCGCGAGGTTGCTCATTTTCAATTTGTTGCTTTCTATCCATGAGATACTGACCTTGTTCCGTGGGTCCCTGCATATCTTCTGACATATTCCTCCTTTAGAGAAAATTCTTACCAATCTCTACAATACTCTCCATTAAACATATCACAGTCATGGGACCAACTCCACCGGGAACAGGAGTAAGAAAAGAAGCTGTAGACTCCACGCTTTCGCGCTCCACATCACCTTTTGGAGCACCGACGTCGATGACGATCGCCCCTTCTTTCACCCTTGTTCCTGTGATTAAATTTGGTTTCCCAACGGCAGAAATAATGATGTCGAAGTCAGTTGTTAAAAAATGATCTCTCTTATGTATGTTTTTTGAAAATTGAAAATTGAAAATTGAAAATTTCTTTATACTTTTCTCCAACTCTTTTCTTCCCCAGTTCTCAACTGTTGCACATCGCTGTTTCAACAACGCTGCCAACGGTTTCCCCACAATATCTGATCGTCCAATAACAAGCGTTTTTTTCTTTTTCCATTCTTCGTTTGAAATGCTCAACACACGCTTTGCCTCTTCCAAAATTGCAAGACAAGCTCGTACAGTAGCAGGAATCACGTATTCCCCTCCATCCACCAACTCCTCTTGTATTCTCCCCTTCGAAAGGGGAGAAAGATTGTAGATTCTTTCCAGATTTTCTTTGGTCAAACAATCCACATCTTTGTTGGAATCGATCGCTGCGGTCAAAGTTGACCACCAATCCTCAAAATTTCTGTTGACAATGCTCTCCTGGTTAAACACTGCTTTTGCCGGTTTTTGCACCATCACCCCCGTAATGCCCTTCTCTTCGCTTGCTGTTTTAATAGCCTCAGCAATTTGTTCAATATCGTCGTGAAGAGAATATTCAACTGGTTCGTACATGATGCCAATGCGTGCCGCTGCTTCTTTTTTGAGTCGCGTGTACAACATACTTCCCGCATCTTCTTTGAACGTGAACGTTTTGACACGTAAAACAATGCCCCTCGAACGCAAATCATCAACTTCTTTTTTGAGTTGGAGTTCTTTTTTGTGTGCGAATGCTTTTCCGTCGAAAATAATACTCATATCAACAATCTCATTCTTTTTATAACGTTCATCACAATTTTCTTGTCATTCCGAACGGAGCGAAGCGCAGATGAGGAATCGCTTTCGGATGGATCTGAAAGGGATCTCTCCACTGCCAAGATTACTTGGCACGGTCGAGATGACAAAGTTGAGTATTACATCAACCTTTTCACTCGTTCTATGTTCTCTTTATCCGGCCCACTCTTGTGATCAATCCCAGGTACTTCTATAATGAGCGGAAGTGTGCGGATCTTTTCATGCGAGAAAAAGGAACGAAACACATCATCTCCGATGCTTCCCTCACCAATATTTTCGTGACGATCACGACCACTATCAAACGAGTCACGCGAGTCATTCACATGTACGACCTTCAGGGTATCCCACAACTGTAATCGATCAATTTCTTCAATTACATTTTTTGATTCCCCTCCTTCCGAAGGAGGGGTTAGGGGTGGTTGGTGCGAAAGGGGAGAATTTAATGAGTTCTCTAGCTCGTATCCTGCGCAAAATGCATGACACGTATCCAAGCACCACCCCAATCGAGGCGAACCCACTGCGTCGATGAGACGGCGAATTTCACTCAAATCCGACGCAATTTTTCCATTTTGTCCTGCACTATTTTCGATGAGAAAGGTGGAATTTTCAGGAGTATTGGAAAGAATGATTTTAATCTCATGTACGAGCTGATCAAAGACCGCCTCAAATCCTTTTCCTTGATGACTGCCCACATGCACCACAACACCACTCCCATGTAGTGCCGCATCCACACGTAAATCAAATTCAATACAGTTGCGTGATTTTTCAACCAACTCTTTGTTATCCGAGGCAAGATTGACTAAATAAATGGCGTGAATAACTGTTTTTGTAATACCCAACTCTTTTTGAAATTGCAGGCAGCGATCAATTTCGCTTTGTGCTATATCTTTACGTGTCCACACACGAGGACTTGCAGAAAAAATTTGGACGGCATTGCCCCCAATCTCTTTGGCTCGTCCATACGCCAAGCTAATTCCACCCGCTGCGCTAACATGTCCCCCAATAAACATAAAGCTCCTTGTTGTATATTATTCCTCTTTCATACCATAGACCCAATACGCAATGTTCATCCGTACTCTCTGATAATGCGTTTGCCTCTTGATACGTTTGTCAGGAGAAAGAACATTCTCACGGTGCAGCCGCGTGTAATCAGCCTCAATAGACCTCGAAGGATCTTCAAGATGAGGAACTCCTTCCATTGTTTCTCCAATACTCGCACTGTCTCTAATAGTCATGTATTCCTGTTCAGAGGCAGAAAAATCATGAAAAAAGTGCATGATGAATGCAGCGCCTTCTCGTGCTAATGCATCAAACTCTTCTTGCTCTAACGCATCCACAGCTGCCTCTACTTCTTCCGGAGTCATCTCCTCATCAGAATGGAGTTCTATCTGTTCAGTCATACTTCCCTTTCTACTGGAAATTGTGCACAAAGCGCGCGTACTTCTTTCGCAATGTTTAACAAAAACGCATCCATTTTTACATCCCATGCAAACTGTTGAACAAACGCCGCGCGTTCTTTTTTCTCAGTTGGCACATGGATATGTTTCACATGATTCACAACTTGTGCAATCCAATCCGCAATCTGCTCCATTTCTGTTTCTTTCATCCCTCGCGTTGTCACCGCAGGTGTCCCAATGCGCACGCCAGATGGGTAAAAAGGACTTGTATCAGAAGGCACGGTATTGAAGTTAGCGACAAGTCCTGCGGCATTCATAGCTTTGGCAACGAGTACACCTTGCCCTTCACCTGTGGAGGCAAAATCCATGACTATCAAATGATTTTGCGTCCCACCTCCAACGAGCTGAATACCCTTCTTTTTCAACGCGTTCGCAAGTGCTCTCGCATTCGCAACAATTTGTTTCCCATATGCGGTGAACTCTGCAGTTGCTGCTTCACCCAATGCGATACCAATCGCAGCCGTCGTATGATTGTGTGGTCCACCCTGCATCCCCGGGATCACTGCCATATCAATCTTTTTTGGTAACTCGCTATCCTTTTTCAACCCCGCATCTGTCACCAAAATCATCGCACCGCGCGGACCGCGCAGTGTCTTGTGCGTCGTCGTCATGATCACGTGTGCATATGAAACTGGAGATGGGTGAACTCCTGCGATGATAAGTCCCGCGATATGAGAAATGTCGGCAACTAAGTACGCACCCACTTCATCCGCAATTTCGCGTGCTTTTTGCCAATCGAGCATAAATGGGTGTGCGGTAGTTCCGAGAATAATGACACTCGGCTTCTCAAGCAGCGCTTTTTCGCGCATCTCCTCATAATCAATCTGCCCATCAACTGTTAACCCAAACTGCACAGAGCGATAATATTTCCCTGAAAATGTGACATTTGGATGTCCGTGCGTTAGATGGCCTCCACTTGCGAGCTTCAACCCCATGATCGTGCTCCCTGGAACAGCAAGTGCAAATAAAATTTCGCTATTGGCTGGACTTCCCGAGTACGGTTGGACATTTGCATACGGAACACCAAATATTTTTTTGGCACGTTCAGTCGTTTCTGTTTCTATCTGGTCAATGATCTCATTGCCTTCATAATATCGTCGTCCTGGATACCCTTCCGAGTATTTGTTACACAGAATCGACCCGGCGGCTTCGCGCACAGCACGGCTCGCATAATTTTCCGAAGGAATTAACATGAGCGTATCAAGTTGTCGCGCCGCTTCTGCATCGATAAGCGAAAAAATCTCATCAGTCATGTTCATAGTGTATCATCCATTTCTATAAAAAAACCTCCACGGAGGAGGCTAAAAAACAATCAAAACTCCTCATTCTCTTATGAGAGAAGAACAGAAGCAGTTGAAAAGCAAATAGTGTAGGAGAAAAGAGATTTGATCATAGGAAGTTATAGAATTTCAACGATGAGAGCTGTTGCTGTTTCATCTCTCATTTTCATTGCCATTCCCAAAAGTCCAGGTAACACCGAAGCCGCCATCGCCTCTGGAACTGAGAGTGGTGTGTTTTCACCAGATAAATCATTCTTGGGAAAAAGGCCCGTTCTGCCTTTGATTGTGGTCAGATAATAATCTTGAGACACATCCACGGCTTTTCTTCCATCTGGTAATGTGATAACTTTTGGTTTTTCCATACCTATAGTATACACCCGATTATTCTCTTGGGGTACGCGTAAGCCCTAATGTAACTAATCCCCGACGTGTTCCCCACTCGTCTCTTACCACACGAGACGGGGTAATAGTCTGCATCTGATCCTGCCATTCTTTGGTCAACACCCGATCACGAATAAGTTGCACGGCTATCAGAGGATCCAAAGGAACTTGTTCAGTCTTTCCATCATTAGAAATAGAAACCGTCGCCCCGTACTCAGGAGCAAGTTCTATCAGGGGTAAACGCGTATTCATGGCAGAATTATATTGCTTACGGACAATATCCTGAGGTATACCTTGTGGAAAGTTCGCCTCGATCGAAACAACAGCAACGCGATTTAATTTATTCACATTGTGAAACACAAAAGCCACGGACCACAATGCAATGAATGGATCTTTATACCATTCTTGAGCTTCCGCGATATATCCCTCATGCATATTTCCTTCTGGGGTAAGAATGGCATTATCTTCACGACCAGGCTTATGGTTGTTCTTGCCGTTCAATTTAAAAACCACATCTGAAGCCGTCACAACCAAGCGTTGCCCATCTTTTGCGCCATAGTTATGAACAACTTGATGGTCTTTCCACATAGCTGGCCGCAATGGATGGTTGCTACGAGGCTCGGTGAGACCTGATAATTTTTCGGGAGATGCGTTCACGGCAGGAATTCCGTGAATCTCTTGATAAATAGAGACTGCTGATTCTTTACTTGTGGCAAGAAGGTGAAGTTCTTCTTTTTGTTTTGCCATATGGTTTGAGGGTAAAAAAAATCACCCTCCTTTTGATATCTTGGTTTCCCCCGCCGAGGAGGCGGGTGTTGTTACTTGGATCAAAAGTGGGTGCACTTCTGGTGCTTCAAACCACTTTTATATATTATATATGAACGTTTTGAAAGAATCAAGTAAATATTACCTCTGGAATAAGGTATAATTACTCGAGGCGGAAACGTAAAAGAACGCCTTTTTCTCTCTGGATAGATTCTCTGTTCAGCAGAGATGATCTGTAAAAAGTGAAGAAAAAGGTGCTTTTCATCCGTCTTTTTTCATAAACAAGTAAAAGGAAATCGCACATGTCAACCATTTCGCTGCCTCTCAAAGGCAAGCCAAACGAGCACACGCCCTCCTCTTTCTGGGGGATATTCAAATTCTGGTCTCCTCTCCTCCTCTTGGGTTTCGTAGGAGGAATTTTTTGGTGTATGGTCATGTATTTGAAATTCACCAAACCGCCCTCCTTCCAGATGAATAGTCTGTTTGACCCAGATGTCGATTTACGGGTGTATCTGACAGCAGCACACCAATTATCGACTGGGACGTTTCAGTACTTTATGAGTCCGTGGCCGGATCAACTCATTTTCCAATATCCGCCTCAATTTTTGGGATGGATGACGGTCTTGGTTCGCTTCTTTTCTGACAAGGAAATACAGCTTGGTCTAGGGATAGTGAGCGCAATGTGCTATCTCGCCTCCTGGATCATGATCTGGTCTATGATTCCAGAGGAAAAGCGACGGACATGGAATGCACGGATTTTTTTTGGTCTGGCATTCGTTTCAACCAATTATCTTATGAATATCCATACGGGAAACATGGCTTGCCCATTGATTTTCCTCATGGTTCTTCAGGTGTTTGCCACATCAAAAGGCAAGTACCAGTTGGCCGGAGCTGCAGGCATAGTGAGTGCTTGTATCAAGCCTCAATTTATATTTGTATGGCTAGCAATCCTCCTGCTCACCTCCAAACGAGGCGCGTTCGTACGCGGCAGTAGCATTGCTCTGGGGGTGGCGTCACTCCCTATCGTGTTCTTTGCTGGACCCCAGCTCGGGACATTGTGTGCCTCCTATGTACAGTTTCTCTTGAGTGCCCACATCAATTATCCCTGGTGGATCGTCCCCAAGGGAACGAATGCTTCATTTGAAGCATATAGTTACCGATTCTTGGGATTTACACCCTTCGCGAGCAGCATGGCTACCTTTCAAAAGGGGTTGCTTGCACTCACAGCAGTCTGTGGAATCGGGTGGGTGCGGCGTCAGAAACACATCGACACACATCTGCTCCTCCTGCTAGGAGTGTTCCTCGTGTATATCGCCATTCAGGGATCACTGACGGAACTGTTGGAGGCATCACTGTGTGGTCTGATCCTGGCGGTGGTGCAAACCATGGGAAATACAACGATCCGTTGGATCACTTTACCAGCGTTTGCGTTTACGAGTGGTGTTGCCTATTTTTTACCAACTGGAATTACCAACGCGATCCCGATCATCCCTCTGGCTCTCCTCCTCCTCATGGGAGGATGTTTGCTAACGATACGGGACACAACCATACAAAGCAGCACCTTTTCTCTCACTCCATAAACTCTACCCTCGGGGCAACCCGAGGGTTTTTTTGGAAAAATTTAAAAAAATTGTTGTGCGAAGTATGTTTTATGGTGCCACCTGCTTCCAATTGAATGGGGCTACCTTCATCGTCGCTGGGGTATTCATCATAAAGTCAGGACGGAATACAAAGAGTGAGGTTGGATACGTATTGTTATTGAGTCCCGCTTGATCACCTCCATTGCGATAATCACGAGGCAGTGACACCCCCTGGCAGGCTGCAAATGTCCCTTCGCCAATAAATTTCTTCTCAGTATTTCCAGAGCCTGCAGATTGGACGGTGAGCGATCCATCGGCAATATAGATCCCTTGTACCACACCGGTAGTGGAACTTGGAATTATACTTCCAACAGTCGGATCAATCGTGATATTACCGCTGACGAAAAATGACAAGAACGCTCCCTGCGGCACAGTAATCTGTGCATTATTGGTGATATTTAAATTGCCGTTGACGAAAATAACGTACGATCCTGCTGCAGGCACCGTCCAGTTTTGTCCAATCGTGAGGTCGCCATTGTGATAGTAGGAATTTTTACTTGATCCATCCACGTTTTTATTGAGCGGCGCAACCGACGGCAACGCGGCATTGGTCGGTGGATTTGCGGGCGCAGTGAAATCATCCTGCGGACTCGTCCCCATACTGTAGAGGCGATAAAAGTACTCGTAATTTTCTTTACATGCAAGCGAGCTATTCATCGTCGCAACGTAGTTTGATCCTGGAGCTCCAATATTGGTCGATTGATTACCTGATTGATCAGAATCATCAATGGTCGTACCAGGGCCCACAGTCAGCGATCCTTCACTGACACCACTATTGTCAAATGGCAAGATCACGTATGGAGAACAACTTGGAGTCGTACACTGGGAGGTGATCGGGTCCGTAAATCGACTTGAACTCACAATGCCAGCGATCGCATCTCCTCCTTTGACTTGATACCATGCCGTGCCAATTTTACTCAGATAGAAATCAACACCTGTTTTGTTTGGTGTTATTCCTCCATATCCACACCCCAGTGGACAAGTACAAAAATATGAGGGATCGCTAGGTGAGATGGACACAGTATTGAGTGGTCCAAATTGAGCTGTAGCGCTCCATGTCCCATTGGATTGTACAAATCCTTGCGAGCTTCCCACTCCTGTATTTGGTTGTACATTCACCGTTCCACTTCCAATTGGAGAGAGTGTTTGTCCAGAAAGATTTTGGCACAATGTGCCAGATAGTTGCCCTACTCCAGATGGATCATTGTATACCGTTCCAGACAATGTTCCCGAAATAGTAAAGTTTGCATCACTGGACCATGCACCGGTAAGGTTTCCTGTACAGCTCGTATTGACCCCTCGAACATGGAAGTAATACGAGCTCACCCCCGCTGCAGGAGTAAAGGTATACGAAGTGCCGGTAATCCCTCCTCCTACTCCACCCACATACGTACAGTGCGAGTTTGAATTGTTGCAATCTGTTCCAGTCGGGTAGAGCTCAAGGTCATATTGGGTGATTCCAGAGAGAGCGGTCCAGGAGACGGTCACTTGATTACTGCCATTCAAGGTAAGTGTCCCTCCATCGAGCGGGTTGGTCGGATTGGGAGCCAAGGGTGCTGAACAACTACAGTTACTAAAGTGGAAATGAGCTTGATACCCACCTCCACCATTATCTGAATTGTTATTTTCCTGTACTTGGTACAAAATTGGAGTGGACGTTCCCCAGCTTCCTCCTCCAGCACTACAGTACCATCCTCCACACTGTGATGAAGTACCCCCAATGATCGGACATCCCCACACACCTCCACCATTTGCACAGTTTTCGAGTACGGAGTTGTGCGTATCACCCAACGTCAGGTTTGCATAATCTTGCCCCGTCGCCGCGATCTTTGTTCCTGCATACTGAGTCAGTGGATTGGTATGCAAAATCCAACTTCCCCCCGACTCCCATCCTGGCACATCGAGAGCAAACTCAAAATACTCTGCGGGGAACGTGGAAAGCAATCCAAACATAGCCCGTCCATTAGAGTCAGTGGTCACATCCGGATATGATTGACGACAATTTCCACTACAGTCATTGTTGCTATGCGTTCCAACAGAAAGCACACGGATTCCGGGGAGTGGATATTGCGGACCACTGCCATCCTGGCAATACACGAACACACCTTGATTGGTAGACGTCGCACCTCCTCCCGATTTATCGATACAGCAAATCTGTCCCGCACTACAACTTCCCGATCCTGGTGTTTTTCCCACGACTCCACAGTTGCCTACGGAATAACACGCAGGGTTACTGCCACCTCCACAGGTGACCCCACCACCTCCGCCACCTCCAGGGGTAGGAGTAGGTCCACTGCTTGGGGGAGGTCCAAGTTGACTACATCCACTCACTTCTCCTTGGCACGCCTGAGGAATGAATGGGTCGCACTGGCCAGATGGAGGATTGCATGTAAAGTTTTGATAAAGTCCACAAGCTTGATGATTGCTTGTGCAGTTATAGCAGGATGGATTATAATCTGGATTTGGATCTCCGTTGGGAAGAGTTTTGGGAGGACAACCACTACTATCACATCCAAAGGGATCATACACAGTTACATAGGCAGTACAGCATCGTAAATTACTACACGATTGCGCGAAAACATTCCTCGTAGAAATAAGAAAAATCACAATAAAACACACACCCAGAAATGCTCGTACAAAAAATAATGAAATACTCTGCTTTTGTTTTTTCATACATCACTTATCTAGTGTGAACATGGCCCCTGGGACAATACTATCCAATGACTTGCTCATATCTTGCGCTGGTATTGCGCTCGAACTTGCATACTGACTCTTCAGTACGGGAAAATTCTGTAGGGATGCAACGGCATCATACAGTTCAAATTCATATAAGCGAACAATTGAGTCATCACTCCATTTGGCGGTGTGGAGCACATCTTTATTTACAAACAACGAAACGACTAGCTCCCCATTATTGATAGAAGTTGCGTATGCGCCGTATACAGTAGTTCCACCACTATTAGTGTTCCATGCATATTCACTCGCCCCAGATGGTTCTGTATTTACGATGTGAACTGTTAATGTTTTAATCTGATTTTTATCAAAGGATGGCTTCATGAGGTTGAGGAACTCCGTCATTTTCTTTTGGGAAGCAAGTTGTACTTTCCCTGCGCTTTGATCAGAACGCACGTTTATACCCACTCCATTGATGGTCATTTGTGCTGGCGTTCCGATAAAAGGAAGTGTCGAAAGTGATGCGGGAAGCGGACGGGTGCGCAGATAGAAGACCGCTCCTGCGACGATAAGGATAAAGAACAGCAAAAAAAGAATAGCAAAAATTTGGAACCTCTTCACACCAAAAGTGTACAAAATTACAAGAAGAGGTACAAGAGGGCTTATCTTTCCCTACTTAGCTTTTATCTTTTTCAAATAAATGAGCGAAACAAGTGTCAATATCTCCAAAAGATGGGTGATGAATGATCCATTGAAAATACTGTGAGGATTTTTACTCACACTCACAATGGTACTTAGGACATTGACTCCCATCATAATTATTCCAAGTCTGTATCCCCAAGATTTTCCTTTAAAAACACCATACGCAGCAAGTAAGCTAGGAAAGCCTAAAAAAATACCAATAAAGATAAGAGCGGTGAGACCAAAGATGTAGATCCGCATTCCACAATGAGTAGATAGTCCTAAAAAAGCACCGAAAAGAGCCTCCAAAAATATGGAGGCAGAAAACAGGAGATATACAATACAAAAATAGGTCAAAAAAGTGATCGTTTCCTTACTAGAGATAAAACGTTTGAATTGTTGCATAGAAACATTCTCTTTGAAAACAAGTTATTGATTTAAACTGGGTCTATTTTTGTTGAGTTTTGGAAAGAAACCAAACAAGCAGAGGATTATTCCGATTATGTCTATTAAGTTTGTCCCTACCAAGCTTAAGAAGGTTGTATCAATACCATGTGAAACTATGCTTTCTACCCCCAAGATGAAAACGAATACAGCAAGAAGGCTAATAGTCAAGCCTAATATATAGCCTATTTGTTTTTCTTTCCAAATGAGTATTGAAGTTATTAGGTTGGGCAAAAAGAGAACAACAAATGGGATTATAATGACATAAACAATCCCAATTGAGAAATAGTTTTCAGTTGCTACTAACATTATCCGTGAGGCATTAAAGATAACGATTAGAGATGTTACCGCTTTGTATAAAAAAAATAACGAGGTAAATATTTTTATAGCTTTGGCAAAGGTTATTGCATTCATAAGAATATGTCTAGATTATAGCAAAATTCTTCCCCTCCTTTTATTAGGAGGGGAAGAACGTATTGTGAAGACGATTGTATGCTATTGAATGTCAAACGAATTTGTGAATGTATTCCCAACATATGGTAGGTTTGGAATCGAATTATTTGGATGGCTTAGATCGGTAATAGTACTGCGATCAATACAATACCAATTAACAAAACCTTCCACCGTTGTTTTCCCACTGACTACCACGTTGGGGACAACAGCAAAGTCAATATCCACACTTCCACTTGCCAGATCAGGTCCAGACCAAACATAAGACGACTTTTGTTGAAAAATGACGTTTCCTTGTGCATTTTTCAGTGTAATTGTCGTGTACGCATCACAGGCCAATGACGACAAGTAATGCCAAACTTCGCCACTGATCGCAACGGTTCGAATCCGATATGAATCATTGGATTCATAATCCATAGTAACATGCATGGAATAATCGGCTTCACCGGCATTTTTGTCATCTGCGACATTCACCCACGAAGGTGAATCACGAGTGATGATCGTTGCGTTTGGTACC
>PSRQ01000009.1 GCA_003176165.1 Candidatus Cerribacteria bacterium 'Amazon FNV 2010 28 9' | reverse complement strand
ATGCTGCCAGGCTTGGATTCGAACCAAAATAAACGGATTCAGAGTCCGTTGTCCTACCATTAGACGACCTGGCATACCTACAATTAACTATCCAGCAGACAGAGGCGACCGCCCTGGCAAAAGAACAGAATTATTTTACCAGAAGAAACTAAAAAACGATAACTATTCAAGGAAAAGCCCTCTTTCTGAACAAAGAGGGCTTTGCTATTTTCTACTGATCACTTCGTTAGAGTGAGGCCGTTTGCAAAACAGGCTCTGGATGTAAACCAGAGGGATCAGTGTGCCCCTTCCCCAGTGCCTCAGCAACAGAGGTCAGGCCACCGAGAACATCTGTCCATTTAGAGCCAGGATGAGAGTGAATATACAGCGCAGCAGCACCACTCACATGCGGTGTCGCCATACTTGTCCCGCTGAGCGTCGCATAGCTTCCTCCGATGTACGTAGAGTAAATGGACACACCGGGTGCCCCAATATCCACACCACTTCCATAATTGCTAAACGAGGCAAATGTATCATCAGCTCCATAGGATGTGGGCACACCCAATCCTCCCGCTTTTCCATCTGAATCAGCAAGAGCCGAAACGGTAATCACGGTGTCGTTGTAGGCTGCTGGTACAAATGTACTGACGTCACTTCCACTGTTTCCCGCGGCAACCACGTACGTTACTCCCGCGGCCGTAGAGGTACAGATTGCTTGATGGAGTGCATCGCCATTGGTGTTGCCACAGTTATTGTCACTGCTGCCCGCTCCACCCAAACTCATGTTGGCCACTTTGATGTTGTAGGTCGCTGCATTCGCTGTCACCCAATCAATCCCACAGATCACCGATGACCATGTCCCTGAGCCTGAACTATCAAGAACCTTCACCGCAACAAGTTTCGCTTCCGGCGCAACCCCAACTACTCCACTGCTATTATCTTGCGCAGCAATCGTCCCAGCGACATGTGATCCATGCCCGTTATCGTCATTGCCATTCGTCGTTCCACTCACGCACGTGGTATTGGCGATAATATTGCCTACCAAATCCGGATGTGTCAGATCAATGCCTGTATCGATGACGGCAACCCCTACACCTGTTCCTTTATTCGTCGCATCCTGACCGACACGGGCAACTCCAGTCGGTACAATTTGTCCAATTGGAGTCGGTAAAGGAGTCGGCTGTGGCGTCGGTGTCGGAATTGGAGTAGGCGTGGGAGCCGGCGTTGGTTGGAGCACCGTGAAATAATTGTCGGAATAGTCATCCGCTGATCCAACCCCAGTTTCATAACCAATGACATAGATCTTAAACTGCGTATTGGTTGTGTTGCCCACATTCACTGTCCAGTTGTAATATCCTGCGTTTGGAATATCATAGGCAATCCAATTCAGTGAACCAGGTCCAGATGAGTACCCAACGCTCACCGTATCAATCACTGATGCTGAATTCCAGGTAATTTTATATGATTGCCCCGCCTGCAGTGTCTCTCCTCCATTAGGAGACGTAACCGTGACCCACAGTGGAACTGGCGTTGGTGCGGGCGTGGGACTCATTGTGGGAGAAGGTGTGGGGGTTGGGGTCGGAGTTGGTTTGGGAGTTGGCGTAGGAGTTGGCTTTACTTTCCCCTTCACGACCGCGATGGAAACAGGCTGATCTTCATTCACAAAACGAACCCGAGGATCACGCGCGATCGCATCAATTTCGCTTGATGAAAAAGTAGCTGCAAATCCCTTGAGTGCTGCAGTATACAGATGTTTTTCTTGACCGTGATGGAGCGTAATGACATCATTTGCCACTCCTTTCACATCAGAGACATTGTTGTTCAACACAACAATATACGTCTTGGACGCAACTGATGACGATGCTTGCACTTGAGAAACAACACTCGGAAGCATCACATTTCCCATGGAAGTAAACATCAGAGCAAAAGATAAAAGGGCTTTCCCAAAATTCATAGATTTCCTCCTCAGTTGACTTGCATCGTATCAAGCAAGCGGATTCATCGCAATTAAAATTGTGTAAGAATTCGGTCTATTCCAGCATGTGTTAAACATAATTTTCACTCGGGCAAAAGAATCTTCAGATCTGAAATGGGGATAAGACTACTCTTTATGTTTTTCTCCATAAAGGAAGGAGTAATCCCACCAAGTTGTTCGATTTTCTCCAGAACTGATGAATCAATATGTGAGTTTTGAATGAGGAGAGTCGCACTCGTCGTTGCTTGCTTGGAAGAACTGGAGAGCACTTTAGTCGGAAACCCTAACCCTTCCAATGAAGAAACCAACGATGCTGATGCTGAAGCCTTGGGATTGGTACTATCAACTTCAATGATCGGGTATTGGAGTGAAATTGATGGCGTGATGAGCGAGCCTATCCAATTATGAATGGCAGTGTATTGACCTTCTCCCAAAGTTGGGACTAGCTCAAACTGCCCCCCACTCGTATATCCTTGATTTAAATAATTGTCTGTCGTCAACGCTGTTTGAACGATCGTGTAGGAGTGCAAATCTCTAGCTCGTGGAAGGAAAGAAAGAATATCTGTCGCACGTACATCCGTATCAATGTGACTGCGGACTGTCGCAATAAATTGAGGGATTTTACTCACCTCTCCCAAACTAAATAACTTTGTCGCCACCGCTTCAATGAGTTGCCGCTGCCTACTCCCGCGATAAAAATCATTGCCCTGCTGTGCACTATGGCGAGAACGCACAAATTTGAGTGCCGTTGCCCCATCCATGTGTTGCAGCCCTGCATCAAAATGCAATAGTTCATAGCGACAAGGAAATTGTGCTGGTAAATCTGTAAGCGTACTCGCGTCCAATTTCCCTTGTGCGATCAAATCAGCAAGTGAGATCTCGCTTTGTTCCTGCGCGACAAGTGGACTTTGACCATCCGAAGGTGACGCAGATGGAAAAGGAGCGTTGGGGGTGTACGTCCTACAATCAAGATCTTCTCGTCCTGCAATCGGGTACTCATAGTCAGTGAATGCAGTCGTGACATTGATGTCTACACCACCAATTGTATCAATCGCTTGTTCAAATCCTGAAAAATCGATCGTCAAATATCGATCAATGGGAAGACCTGTGACTGCCGTCACCACATCTTTCGCAAGCGCACCCCCACCAGAAGCACCTGTGTATTGCGAAAGTTTATTTTTATAATTGTGTGCATCAATCCCAATCGCATACGCACTGTTAATTTTTCCGTTCACTCCCTCTCCGCCATCGTACGGAATATTGACCCATAGATCGCGTGGAATCGAAAGCATAAGAATTGTTTTTGTCGCATCGACAATGCGTACCAGTAACATCGTATCTGTGAGTGCCCCTCCATCGTGCCCAATCCCTCCATCTCCCATGAGGAGAACAGTAAACCCTGGGTTTGGAGTTGGTTGTGGAGTGGGGGTGGGCGTTGGAGTACGGTCAGTATGCGATGTGGAAGATAAATGAAACGTCGATGTCGTGCGCGACAAAAGCATAATAAAGAAGAAGCAGGCACTAAAAATAAACAATCCTGAAAGCAAGATAAGAACCCACTGGCGTTTGGAGACATACTTCAACATACAACTGTATTACAAATAGGTACTAATCCACACAGCTATACTGTACAAGATAGAAATTGGGAGAAGGCTGAAAAATGCTACTCCAACAACGATGGCAAAAACGATACGTAGTACCACGGTATGTGAAAGGTAAATAAGGTATGACTCGTTTCCACACCACGCAAGGGCTGTTTGAACAAATCGAGGAATTGCAAGGAAATATTTTCGCAAAAGGAAAAGTAACCCAGTGAATCCAATTGTATACACTATCACACTAAAACGCGTAAACCGCAACGCAATGAGAGGATCAACTCCGTGAAGAATATCCTGAGCTGCTGTTGTATATGCAAGCCATATTCCCACAAGAGCAAGTATGCTATATACCCACACATTCGATTCTTTTGATTTTTGATTTTTAACTCTCGAACCTTCTCTATAGGCAATCCACATTCCAAATCCAAAGTAAAAAATCCAGTTCAAACAAATCGCATAGTGATTTTGATCGATAAGTGATGAGTAGTCGATCAAATGCCCCGATGCATAGGTCAAAAATAAATACATCCCCAATTGCAAGAACAGCGTTAAAAACAATGTCCCTTTCTGCCCTTTATTCATGAGAAACCGCAGGAGTGGAAACAAGACATAGAGTTGAATAATCATTGGCACAAAATACAGATGATAGTCAGCTTTCCCCAATAGGATTGTTCGAACAAGTGAAGAAATTGGGGTATGTTGCCAATCACTAAATAAAAAAAGAAAAATTCCACTCCATACTAGATAGAGAGGAATCAAGCGTAACACACGCTTTCTAAAATACTGCACGACAGGTAAATCCCTCATGTAGCGACTCGCCAATCCATACCCAGAAATCACAACAAAGAGAGGAACACAAAATCGTAAAAGCTGATCGACACCAATGACCAAACTACGAACAGGAAGATTTGTATACATGTTTGGGATACTCGTAAATACATGCAGACAAACAACTGCGATGATCGAAATTCCCTTCATGATGTTGGTTGCACGAATATCCTGCTCTACTGTCCACTTTTGCATATATATTCATTGTAGGAGAAAGATGATCTCGTGTTAAGCAGCAAGAATACCCATTGCATGATGTAATCGCTTGAGTGTCTTTTCTTTTCCAAGAACTTGAATGGTATCGAAAAGTGGTGGGGTTACTGTTTTTCCGGTCACTCCTACACGAAGTGTCATAAAAAATGCCCCACGATTCCACCCACGCGCATCACACGCATTGCGGACTGCGGTTTCCATATCAGTGGCAACCCAATCTTTTTCATCAAACTTTTCTAATTGCTCAATTGCCACTTGCAAAAATTGCTTTGCTTCTTCAACGGTTGTTTTCTTTGGAATCAATGCTTCTTTTGTCAACGGTAAATTACGATAGAAAAAGTCAGTCAGGGATTCAATATCAGCAAGGGTAACTAATCGATCACGAACAAGCGGCACTATTTGAGGCAATAATTCTTTTGGAAAATCTGAAGGTAAAAATGATTGCAATTCTCGCATCAATTCATCCATCGTCAGCACTTCGCGGATATATTTCCCATTCATCCAGTTTAGTTTCGCGATATCAAAAACAGGACCAGTTTTTTGCATGCGCTCCATTGTAAATGCGCTGATAAATTCATCGAGCGAAAAAATATCTTTTTCTTGTGGGTGCGACCATCCCAATAAACATAAGTAGTTGCGCAGCGCATCCGCAATATATCCTTTTTCTTTATAAAAAGGGATAGAAACGTCATTTTTTCGTTTACTCATTTTGGTTTTGTCGGGATTGCGAAGCAGTGGCATGTGTGCAAATTGCGGGAGTTCCCATCCAAAATACTGATAGAGTAATATATGTTTGGGCGTACTGCTAATCCATTCTTCACCACGAATCACATGCGTGATTTTCATGTCGTGATCATCCACCACGACACCCAAATGATACGTTGGAAAACCATCTGACTTCATAAGCACTTGATCATCAAGTTCTTTGGTATTGATCTCAACAAACCCACGAATAAGGTCGTTCCAGGAAATAATTTCATTGTCAGGCATCTTCATACGAATCACATGTGGTTCACCATTTGCCAACTTTCGCTCAATTTCCTGTGCTGATAAATGTAAACATCGCCGATCGTAGCGAGGAATTTCTTTTCGAGCCTGCTGTTCTGTACGCATAGCATCGAGTGTCTGTGCATCACAAAAACAGTAATAGGCATGACCTTTGTCAACGAGCTCTTGCGCGGCTTTCGTGTACATGCGAAGACGCTCTGACTGTCGATATGGAGAATATGGTCCACCAATATCAGCCCCTTCTGTGTGGGGAATGTTCAACCAATAGAGTGCATCATAGATCACTTGCTCCGCACCCTCGACAAAACGTTTGCGATCAGTATCTTCGATCCGTACGATAAACTCCCCACCATGTTTATGCGCAAAAGCATAATTGAAGAGAGCCATGTAGGCCGTACCAATATGGGCGATACCTGTTGGGGATGGAGCAATACGCGTACGAACAATAGACATGAAAGTATTATACTCGTTTTTGAATTCACAGGTAATCCCAGCTAGGTCCCAAACACTCGAAGTTGCACTTCGGGTTTTGGGATGACACGGTTTGCAACTCGCGTCAATTTTTCTTATACTTGCACTAATGGCAACAGCACAACCCCAAAAGCCAGTGACACTTACTCAAACCGCATTTGTTGCCAGACGTGCAGTTGTCGTATTTGGCATTACATTATTGGTTTATGTGGTCGGTCGTTTTTTTATTGATAGCTTCACTCAATATTGGATTGCCACACATCCCACGCCGCCGCCGCCTCCAACGCATGGTTTTGGTATCTTACCCAAAATCGCCTTCCCCACAAATGTAGGAACTCCCACCTCCTACAAATTGGAACTCCCACCAGATAGACTCGCACCCCCATCAGACCGCGCATATGTCTTTTTTATGCCATCACAACGCGCAAGTCTTTTGGCCCTTTCAAAAGCCAAACAACAAGCCCAAGATTTAGGCTTCTTACTTGAACCTCAACAAATTACGAATGACGTGTATCGCTGGTCTCACTCGCAACCCCTTCCCGCCACACTTGATTACAACATCGTCAATGGCACGTTTACACAGAAGCTTGATTGGCAATCAGATCCCACTTTTTTGCAGACCAATCAGCTGCCAAATGAAGATGATGCGATCGCGATGACACGGACCATGCTTCAAGCTGCAAATTTGTTGGGACAAGACATCGCGACGGGAAGTGCAAAAATCACGTATTTAAAGGCAGGAACGAGCGGGTACACTCCCACTGTTTCTCTTTCTGAATCAGACTTTTTGCAAGTCGATATTTTCCGCACACAGATTTTGGGAACATACGATGTGGTCACTGATGCCCCCACCCACGGAGCGGTACGCGCGATCATAACGGGGAAACAGGATACAAATCTTCGCTTCGCAATGATTGATTATAAATATCTTCCGGTTGATTATACATCTGCATTTACCTATTCAATCATCTCTCCTTCTGAGGCATTCGTGGATTTAAGGGCGGGCAAAGGGTATACCGCCGCAATGTCGCAAAGTGGAACAGATGTAACGATTCGCACTATCCGACTTGGCTACTATGACAGTTTCACTCCACAAAGTTACTTGCAACCTATCTATATTTTGGAAGGTGATGGGGGATACATCGGGTATGTCAGTGCAGTTTCACCCACGTGGGAGCAACAATAAAATCAGTTCATAGCCAACAGAGCATAGTCAGCAGATATTTTCTAAACTACGAATTGTTTACAGTCCCTGTTCCCAGCTAGAAAGAGGCTGTGATTTCCAACGATAGGTATCAAATACCCAATTGATAAGGGTCGTCGACTCTCCAAACCGATCAGTACTTTTGAGCACTGCCGTTAAGATCGTGTGACCTCCACGCGTCACCTGTGTCACCAAACACTCACCAGCTTCCTGCGTCCACCCAGTTTTGACACCTTCAACACCCTCAACTTTCCCCAATAATTCATTGGTTGTTTCTAATTTGTGAACGACTTTACCATCCAAACTTGTAATGGTAGTGAACTGTTCTTTTACAAATGAAGCAAACGTTGGGTTGAGCATGGCATATCGTGAAAGGATGAGAAGATCTCGAACTGTCGTCACGTGTCCATCATCAATGAGTCCCGAAGGATTTTTGTAAACCGTATGAAACATCGAAAGCGAACGCGCTTTATCGTTCATTGCTTGAATAAATGCATTGCGTCCTCCCGGGTACAAACGAGCGAGAGCTTCTGCAGCATCATTGCTGGAATGAACCAGCATCCCTTCAAGGAGTTGCCGAATAGTCAGTTGCTCACCGGGAACCAGTTTCATCACACTTCCATCTTCAGGGACTCCTGGGGGTATTGTCACGACCGTATCAATGTTTTCGGAATCAAGCACAACCATCGCTGTCATAATTTTTGTTGTTGAAGCGGGAAACAGTTCTTCATCAGGATTGTGCGCCACGATTGTTTCACCAGAGTTTTGATCCACCACCATAAAACTTTCTGCATTAAGTTGTTGACTTGATGGAGCAGTTAATCGCTGGACAGGCAACGTAATCGTTTGGGTGGCGCTGACAGGAATGGGATGAAGCAAAGGCAATGAGGGAAATGTTGGGGCATATAAAAATTGATGGACAGAAAAAAACAAATGGAAAATACTCATCATGAGACTCATAACCATAGATGTTTATTGTATCAATTCTTGTGTTTATCTCACAATGAAGTCTTTTGGTAACAGACAGGATAGTAGACCGCTGTGGGATGAAAACGTTGTTTAAATTCTGAAAACCCCTTCCATCGCGGGTTTTCATTTGGATACCGTTCATCAAAGCAACTACAAAAATCGTAAATATCACAACCGCTTTGTTTAGCAATCTTCATACTCTCAATTGCTAATTTTGTCGGTATTCCCTCTTCACGCGCTTCTCTACTCGAAAATGCATTGAAGTAATAAGAAACACGATTAACACACAAGAGGAGAATAACAGCCTCCAACATTTTTTCTTTCCATGCGCAACACAAAAAACCAGTATTCCCGAAATGCTTCATTATACTTTTCATGAAGGCATCCGGATAACCAAAGACATTTTTTTCTTTTCCCCATTCTCTATAGAGAGTAAAAAATTGTTCTTGGGTTGATAGATTTACTTCATTCAATGGAATTGAAGAAAATGTATACTCTGTTGTATGACCACGTTGGAGTGTACGTCGTACAGCTTGAGAAAAAGATGCAATAAGAGCAGATTCATCTTTATCTAAATCGATAAGAAAACTTTTGGTGTATGTATGATGAGTCTTCGTCTCTTTGTAGCCCAGTTGTTTCAATAAACTTTCAGGTTCTTCAACTTTTTTCCCCTTGTCAATATAGATAGAATTGATTCCGGGTTCGATGAAGAGCTGTGTACATCGCGATCGTCTACGGATTTCTTCAATACGCGCTAGCTCAATCACGTGGGGATGTTGGAGTTTCCCAATTGCAAAGGGACCAATCAGTTTTTCAAACAAAAACGACTCTCCAACGGGCAACACACGCCAATTGATATCTTCCATCACCTTGGCATAGGCAACCGCTTGGTGATAGTCACGTCGCTGTGCATATCGCTCAACAAGATCTTTTTTAACCTCTTCAAGCAACATAGTAATCAAAGTTAAATCTCTTGTAATTTTAATTTCGCTTCAGTATCAACTTTAACAGACTCCACTAATTCAATTTTTAAGCTTTTGTCAATGCGCTCCATATCACGAGGGAACATCGAAGCTTCACGGATATTACTCAGTTGTAAAATTTGCATAGTGATACGCTCAGCACCAAATGCAAATCCCCCTTCGGGTGGCACACCATATGAAAACGCTTCCAAAAACATTGAGATCTTGTTTGGATCCATATTCCAGAGCTTCACATGCTCCATCAGCTGATCAAAGTCATTGACGCGTCGTCCTCCCGAGAGCCATTCCACACCTCGACACAACAAATCCATACCTTCGTTGTACTGCGGATCTTCCGGATTTGGATAGACATAAAATGGCTTTTTGCGTGTTGGGTACCCATACACAAATACAAAGTCTGAGCCTGTTTCTTTGTTCACAATCTCGCAAATTTCGCGTTCATCCTGAGGGCTTAAATCCTTTTCTCCACGAGTATCGCGACCTACAACTTCAAAGATTTTTTGCTGAACTTCACGCAAGCTCATTGTTGGCGTCTTTTCTATCATCGTGGGCAACGTTGCACCAAGCAGTGCAAGTTCGCGCGCGCATTCACTACCCACTCGCTGTAACATAAAGCGCACCACTTCTTCCGCCATATCGCGTACATCAGTCCAACTTTCAATAAATCCCATTTCTGCGTCAAGCGACACAATTTCCGTGAGGTGACGAGTCGTTACGCTTGGCTCCGCACGAAACACTTTGTTGACGGAAAAAACACGTTCAAACGCACTCATGACGATCTGCTTATAGAGTTGTGGACTCTGTGTCAAATAGGCTGTGTGATCAAAATAGTCGACGGTGAATACTTCTGATCCTCCCTCTGCGACAGCAGGAGTGATCGCCGGCGCTTGGAACTCCATAAATCCCTGTTGTTGTAAGTATTGGCGAAATGCATCAATGACGACCGCTTGCACTTTGAAAATTGCTTGTGAACGTGGATGGCGAAGTGTCAAACCTCGGTGATCTAATAGAGTTGGCAACTCCACATTAAGTGTCTCACCACTCATATCAAAAGGAAGAGGATTTGCTTTTGCCAAAATCTTCACAGCCTTTGCTTCAATTTCTACCATTCCCGTGGCCATTGCTGGATTGACCAATTTTTCCGGACGCTTGTTCACACTGCCTTCGATTTGCACGACAAATTCGCTGCGCAGTTGAGCTGCAATCTCATGGACGTCTTGCCCTACATTTGGCAAGAACACAACCTGCACCAAGCCACTACGATCACGAAGATCGATGAAAATAAGTTTGCCGTGATCACGACGCACATGCACCCACCCTTTGATACACACTGTTTCACCAATCTGGTGGACAGTATCGGCAATCAATGTACGATTCATACATACTCCTTTTGTTTAAAATATTCAGTAATTCTTCGTATATTTCCATTCAGCACGATAGGTTGAATTGCCATAATTTCACCAAAACTCGCAAGATCTTCTGAAAGATTATTCAATAAAAAAATTGGCTTCTTCAAATACAACGCTACCGTCATTTCCATAAGAACATTCGGACCTATATACCCATCTATTCCATGTTTTTGCTCATTCACAACTAATAACGCATCACTTTCCTTTATTTTTTCAAACAGATGAATGACAAGGTGTTTCTTTTCTTCATCTGTTAATGTTGCATATCGTTCCCGTTGAGCTATTTCATCAAAATTATCTTTTTGTTCCATTTCTAAAGCAACATCTGGAACATGAACCGCAAATCCTTCTTTAATCAACTGTCTGCGTAGTTTTGCAACTGTGGAATAAAAAGCAACACTCGCCCCTATCGTAATTGTCTTTTTCATACAAAAAAGCCTTTCTCATTCACTCCATAGAATAAATGAAAAAGGCTTCTCAAAAAGAGAAAGGTGCCAACCCTTTGGGATACTTTCTTCCAAGCTATTTCGGGCTTACCCTGTTTACTCGAGTTTTGTCAGAACTCTCAAGCGCAAACATATTTTTTATAGTATACCAATAGATATGCACCTTGACAACACAAGAGATTGGCTTAATAATACTTCTCTTATGGCATGTCGTATGCAATTTATTACCAAGATTCACGTCCTTCTTATGGGCGGGAGTTTTGCGGTGTAAGTTGCAACTGAAATAGAGTAAACCGTAAAGCTCCCTCCCAAAAAGAGGGAGCTTTTTTGTGAAGAAAGGATATATGCAGGTAGAAAAAACATTTGTTCAGGCCGCCTACTCTGAAGGATTTAATCCTGGAGATATTATGGCTTTATATGAAGCGCTCAATCCTATTGTCGATAGCTATGCACGGTCGCAACGTTTAACGCATGCAAACCTTGAGACGTTAAATCATTCGTCAAGTGTTACGCGGTTTAGTGAAATCTTTGCGGCAATGGGAATCGTCATCAATCAACCCGCAGGATTTATCGCTATTGTTGATGAAATCATCAAAGCATACGAAAATCATGAATTAATCTAAAGGAAATATGGAACGATCTCGCGCACAAGAAGTATTAGACGAATTGAAAAACAGTCCTGACAGTTTTTTTGCACATCTAGATGCAGAAACGCAAGAAGGTTTGTATCACGCAGTATGGAGTGCATTTAATACGTTTGTAGACCATCAACAAGACGAACTCATTGCTCAGGCACGTGTGCTTGGTATTCACGACGATACGCAAAAACTGAATACTACTGGGCTTGAATATCCTTAAGAAGTAACTGAATATTTTTTCTTTTCTTCCATTCATTGATACGAAGATATCCTGCACATCGAAAAGCAGATCCAACTGGGTAGGCAGCACATTGCTCCCCTTTTCCAAACCAAATTGCATCAAGCTTGATCGTGCCAACGCATAATTTTAACTTTAGATGCTTCCCTTCCTTGCCAACTGGGGAACAGTGCTCCACGATACATTCATCCACGGCAAAGATCGGCTCGCGATTGGCAGCCCCAAATGGCTCGAGCTGTTGCAGGGTTTCAACAATTTCAAGTGACAGCAAAGAAGGATCGATCACACAATCAACATCCAATCGTGGTGTTAAAAGCTCAACATCCACAACAATTCGCGCTTGCTCGTACAGGTGTGTTTTAAATGATTCCAACGCTCCCACTTCCAACTTCAACCCTGCGGCCATGGGGTGCCCACCCACTTCTAATAAATCATTTTTGACACTGCGCAGCAAATTGGTGATATGCACGCCACTCACACTACGAGCTGACCCTTTTGCGGTCTTTTCTCCAATGCTAAGAACAATAGACGGTTTGTAAAATGTTTCGGTCAGCTTGCTGGCAATAAGGCCAATGACCCCTTCGTGAAAGGAAGGATCAGCGACGATGATGATCCGTTCATCTTTCCATTCGCTCGCTTGCGCGAGTGCGCACTCAATCATTTCAGTCGTGAGGTTTTGCCGTGCTTCGTTTACATCCTGAAGTTTGCCAATCAGCTGAAGTGCTCGTGTGGGATTGGTCGTGCACAAAGCACGCAATGCATCCAACGCACTTTCTAGTCGCCCCATCGCATTAATGCGGGGTGCAATACCAAAATTCACCGCATAGGTATCAATTTCTCCAAGTTGTAAGCCTGCAGTCTGAATAAGCAATTGAAGTCCCAACCGTGTCGTTTGATTCAACTGCTCTAGTCCAAACAGTGCGAACGATCGATTGGCATCAACAAGTGGAACTTGGTCGGCGATCGTGGCAATCGCACATAAGTCCAACATCGATTCAATCGACTCCGATTTCCCAAGCTCTCGCGCTAACATCCATGCCACAGTCGTCCCACACAGCTTTGTGGTATGCAAAATCGCTTCAGCAGGAGGGAACTTCCCATCGGACTCATGATGATCAGTCAGAATCGTGTACACGCCCTCTTGCCGCAACCGTTCAAATTGGGTATGCGCGACGATACCATTGTCCACGGTGATGAGCACTGCAGGCTTATGCGCTGCACCCAATATTTCATCCAACGCCACGGATGAAAGTCCATAGCCATGGGCTTGGCGGTTGGGGATAAATGGAAACACATTCCATCCGTTTGTATGCATGGTTTCCCAGAGAACTGCAGTTGCACACACACCATCACAGTCATAGTCACCAAAAATAATCACACTTTGGTTGTTTTGACGTGCTGTTTCTAACCGCTCCACCGCTTTGCTCATTTCTTTTTGATCCAAACCCACTTCTTGCAGCGAAATATCCATTGGATGTTTTGGATGTAAAAACGTCTGACGGTCTTCAATATGCCGATTGGTAATCAATACAGCTATCAACTCTTCCGCATTTTTTGGTACAACAGTATTTTGAATATTCCATTGCATACGACTCACTTTACTTCTCTAACCGCTACACTCTACCAGCATGCTATCATACGATCATGGAATTTTCGCTCCCGCTTCCAGTTCTCTCTATCGTCCAAACGATAACTTCACAGGGTTTTACCTGTGAGCTGGTTGGCGGAGCGGTGCGCGATCTCATGTTAGGAATCCCGACCAAGGATTGGGATTTTGCGACCAATGCGAAACCAGAAGAAATTCTTCCTTTATTTCAAGAAAGTTTTTGTGAAAATGTGTTTGGGACGGTGATGGTGGCTCATAAGCATTTATGTGCGCAATTTGGATTAGAGGCAGGAACGGAAGACCCAAACTTAATTTACGACATTACCACCTACCGCAGCGATGGGACGTATGAAAACTATCGTCATCCTACTTCTGTGACTTGGGGAAAAACGATTGAGGAAGATTTGAAACGCCGCGATTTTACGATCAATGCGATGGCCCTCTTGATTCAGGGTACAGAGAACTGGGTACAGGAAAAAAATAGTACCCTGATCACTGTTCCCTGTACACTTACGGATCCTTTCAATGGCCAACAAGACCTTGAAGCAAGAGTCATCCGCACCGTAGGTAATCCAGATGAACGATTGAGTGAAGATGCGCTGCGGATTTTGCGCGCCATTCGTTTTAGCGTCCAACTAAGCTGCACATTGACGGCAGAAGTAACGACGTCCATTCTTTCGCATACTGATCTTCTTTCACACATCAGCCAAGAACGGATCAGTGAAGAGTTCATGAAGATGCTTTCAACTGAAACGCCTGATGTTGCGATTGTGTTACTGGATAAACTCAACGTGCTCCAATACATCATCCCCGAGCTTTTAGAAACAAAAGGTGTCAAACAAGCTGGTCATCATATTTATGACGTATGGGAACACAGTGTTCGCGCGCTGGGTGCGTGTACCTCCCCTGATCCAGTCGTTAGACTTGCCACACTTCTCCACGATATTGCCAAACCTCAAACAGCAAAACAAGGGCCAAATGGGACCGTGACATTTTACAATCATGAAGTGGTGGGGGCACGCATCGCCAAAGCCATTGCACAGAGATTGCGCTTAAGCAAAAAAGATTGCGATCGTATTTTTACACTCGTGCGTTGGCACATGTTTGTGTACGACAAAGAGGTCACAGATGCGTACATTCGCCGCTTTATTCGCCGTGTTGGAGTCGATCAAATTAATGACATGATGGCTTTACGCACTGGAGACAGAGTTGGGAGTGGAAGTAAGGCGAATAGTTGGCGGTTGGATGAACTGCGTGAGCGCATTTATAATGAACTTCACCAACCGCTTCAACTCAAAGACATGGCTATCGATGGCAATGACGTCATGAAAGAGTTGAACATAAAACCAGGTCCGGAAATAGGCAAAATCTTGAACGAACTGTTTGAAGATGTCCTCGATCACCCTGAGCACAATGAGCGTGAATATCTTTTACAACAACTGAAGCGTTACGTATAAGTATACGGACTGGAAAGAACTGAAACGTTGTTTCTATCCCCTATTTTTTGTACCCTGTGCTCTGAATGCTATTGTTGGAGTCCAGGGAACAAAATCTCAACTTTGCTTTGTGTCTTGACGGAAGTCAACCAATCAGAAGCGGCTTTTTGGAATGATTGATCTTCAAGCTGTGAGCGCACTTGTGCTTTGGCCTCAGTGAGACTCATGTTCTTAAACAAATCTTTATTTTTGTTGTATGTATCATCGACTTGCGCATCGGTGACAACAATCTGATCCTTCAAGATTTTCTTGACTGCGAGCTGGATACGGATTTGATCACGCAACTGACTCATCGTCATCCCTTGTGCGGTCAACATCGCATTGATACCACCGGAAGCACTTGCTTGTTTATCAAGCGTATCGACTTCTTTTTGAATTTCATCACCGGAAACAGTCACTCCACTTTTTGCAATTTCTTGATTGATGATTGCTTGCGTGGTCAGCGTTTGGATTGCATCTTTGCCAAACGTATTATGCAAGTATGCTGCATACTGCCAAATGAAAATGGGCTTGCCATTTACTTTTGCAGGGATAAAGACGTATTGAAATTTATATGCTGCCAGTCCCAGCACGATGAGAACGGCGATTATGGTAAACACGATTTTACGCGAACGTGCGGATGATGAGGAGGTAGAAGCAACCATCATTTGCTCGTCTTCTTCAGCGACGACAGGCATCGCCACTTCCTTTTCTTTCTTGGCTGCGATGGTTTTCTTTGCGACTATTTTTTTAACGGTCTTTTTTGCTTTTGGTTCTGGGGTAGTGGCAGTTGATTTGGTTGTTTCTTTTTTCATAAGCGCGAGTATATCATGTGTGGAAACCAAGGGCAATCAAGAGGGAAAATTACTCAAGATTAGTTCTTCGTAAAAACTTCCTACACTAGACATCGAAACCTTGGGATCTCAAGATTGCAATAACTTGCTCTAATGGCAGAGCTGCCATCATTACATCTAATTCTTTCTTATACTCAGCTTTATCTCGTAGTGCACTTTCAACTTCTTGAGGATTATTGTGATATGGTTTTTGTATCATCTTTCGCATATAACTAATTTCATCTGCAGGACTAAACCTAACATCTCCCGATTGATGCGCCAATTTTGTGTACACTTCCTTATCACTGGCCATACTCAACGTAACGTCTCCCCCAAATTCCACCGTCTCGGTAGTAGTAATAACATAGTGATTGCTGGATGCTTTTGCACCTATGAGAACTCCTGATCGCAGTTCGATAAACATATCGTATGATCCCCACGTCTCATTTTCTTGATGAATCGCCATCACACATGACCCATATGCTCTACTGTACTCATCTAGCCATCCACCACGGCCATTTGCCTCTAATGCTAAATAAGGGATCATTCTCAACAATGGGAGTTGTCGATAGTAATACAATCGAATCGCTCGAGCAGCTTGTGTAACTTCAGCATCCGCAATCTCAATGTCGCGGTCTGGCCATTCGATTGGGAGAGCAACTTCATGCTGTTCAGCATCATCTTGTCTAACTCCTCTTTCAATTAGATTTGACATATGTCCTTTCTATGAGTGAAAATCATCATTTTAATTCCCAACTTCCTATGATCTTTTTATCACGAAACACAGCGTTGCCAGTTATCAGCGATACTGAATCAACTTGGTAGGATTCAAATCGCAAAGATTCGGATAATTCCTCTACCTTCTGTGTAAATACTGTTGATGGTATACCAATCAATCTTGCTAACGTCATATTACTAAAAAAATATTGCGAATTTGCATAGGCTTTGTCATCTGGGACATCATTTGCTTTGAGTTGTTTATCTAAATCGAGAACAATATGATCAAGCTCTTCGTCAGTAGTTCCAATTAGGGCTAAATTATTAGGGAAAAGGAGAAGTCTATAAAAATAGACATTAAACTTCTTATGCTGCGGAATAACTTTACTAAAAACCTCAATCGCTTTTCGTACATCATCTTCATTGAAATGAGGTGGATTGTTAATGACCCGCACATTCTTGATAGTCATGTGAAGACCATCGTTAGGATAATAGTAAAGACTAGGTTCGATTTTCCGTAAGGGCTCGATTATCTCTCGTTGAACCTTATCAATTAAATTTTTATGTGGAAAATGAACACTCGTAAGGCAAATTCGTGGGTCTTTAGCATAATCTTCCACCGGTGAAACAGTACTGAAGTTGAGTGAATTATTGCTTACTTGGAGCGCAATGTGATCTATAACCTCTCGTTGCTTACTCTGATGGTTAGTTACTGACATTGTGTGAATTTTCTAGTAACTGTTGGGTTATTCTGCCAATTTGTGAGCTGGATACCGTAATTGGCTCGGACCTATTTAGCCAGGATGGCTATATCAAAAAGTATCTCGATAGTCCTGATTTACCATTTATTACTGTTATCAAAATTGGTCTTCGTTACTATATCCTCGGTGACTTAATTCTACAACTTGATGAGTTGAAAAACTATCTTGAAGGCACTAATAGTTGGTTGTTTCATGAAGTATTTGGAAATGTACGGAAATATCGAAGATAATCGAGCGTAGTTGTGTTAATATTAGGCTACCGAATGGTCCTTGTAGTGAAAGTACCTTTTGAGGGAGCGAATGTTGGCACAGCAATGTGATCCATCTTGGCTACAGGGATCGCATTTAGGCATTTTGGTCTTACAGCTATGAAATTGTTATCTTTTAGAATAAAACACTACAGGTCAATTGATGACTCTAACGAATGTACTTTGGCTTCAGATGTAACTGTGTTGGCCGGAAAAAATGAAGCAGGTAAGACTAATATTCTTCAAGCCTTAGATAAGTTCAATCAAGATAAAAAAATTACACAATCGGATTATCCATTGGAAATTAAAGGTGATCCAGAAATAACCTTAACATTCAAAATTTCTGATGAAGAATTAGAAGAATGGGTTAAGAAGCTTAATATTAGTTCAAATTTAAATAAAGCTAAGATTGCAAACATCCCTATCGTTGTCACTAAAAAGGCTGATAACACTTATATATTCGAAAGTCCTAGCGGGTCATTTACAGGTTTACTTGATAGTAGCCAAGCAAAAATAGCAAAGGCCGCTGAAGAGAAAGCTGAGGCTGTGGCTTCGTTTAAAGATTTACTGACAACAAAGAGTGTTTCAATTTCTTCTTTAACGCCAGATGTCGACGTTACTGTTGCTTTAATAGCTGACATAACTACTCAACTAGAAGCCGCATTTCCACCAGTTACACCTGAAGATCAGGAGATAATTAAACAAGCACTAGAAAAAATTACCGATAAAGTTACCGTTTATGAGCAATTATCTAACATGTCTAATTCTCATAAAAAAGAGTTTTTTGAATCATTACCAAAGCTAGTTCTCTTTGACTCATTCGATCAAGAAGAACTTCTTCCTTATCAAATCTCTTTGTCGGATGCTAATAAAAACAGAGCAGTATCCAACTACTGTTCAATTGTTGGTTTAGATATCAATCAAATTATTGAGACAACTGATCCCCAGTTCAGAATAAAAATGGTTAATGAAAAATCAGATTTTATTAAAGGCGACTTCGGCGACTATTGGAAACAAGACGAGATCAATTTGACTATGTCTAGCTATGGAGACGATCTTATTTTTGGCATTAAAGAGAAAGGCAAGAATTTTGACTTTAAAATCGAACAAAGAAGTAAAGGATTGCAATGGTTTTTGTCTTTTTATCTACTTCTTAAGGCTCAGGCAAATAACAAGCAGGCTGTTATTTTAGTTGATGAGCCAGGTCTTTACGTTCACGCCAAAGCGCAGGGTGATATTTTAAGAGTATTGACTGATTTAAGTAGTAAGAACCAAATTATTTTTTCATCTCATTCACCATATCTTATTGATCCATCAAGATTAGATAGGATCAGGTTAGTTATAAAGAATTTGATTAAAAAGATTGATAAAAAAGACGTCACTGAAATTGGTAGTAAGGCCTATGAATTAACATCTCCTACCGCTGACAAAGATACACTTACTCCAATAATTACAGCAATTGGATTGGACATTTCAAAACAACTGACTTTTGCAGTAGATAAAAATATAGTTCTAGAGGGAATTAGCGACTATAATTTTATCCAAGCTTTAACTGAGACATTAGGGAAGACTGATAAAAAAAGAATAGAAGGTCTCCATTTAATACCATGCAAAGGAGCTGATAATATCCCAATGATAGTATCATTTCTTATAGGTTGGGGATTAAACTATAAAGTTTTATTGGATAATGACGCAAAAGGAAAAGAAGTTATCACCACATTGACTGACAAATTACAAGTGAACGCAACCAGTATTGTTTTAGTATCAGAAACTGACAACTATTGCATTGAAGACATATTTTCGAAGGTTGATTTTAATAAGCATGTTTTGGCAAAGCCAGATGACTATGAAGTTGGAAGGCTAAATTCTCAAGTTATTCCAGACGACCAAAAGGCTGTTTTATCAAGAGAGTTTCTCAACAAAGTCAGAACTCAGAAAATAAAATTAACATCTGAAACAAAGAATAATTTTAAAAATAGGTTAGATCACTTAGTAAGTTTTTAAGCTGACTTCTACTATTAAGTAAGAAATGAGTCCGACTCCGGTTGCCAGTATCTAAAGTCTCCAGGCTAACGTAAAAAAACGAAAAAGCCTGGCTCGCACCAGGCTAAATCTTGATTTCAAGGCTAATTTTGAAGAAGTTGCAAAACCATTACCGTATGGAGCGGGATAAGGGAATCGAACCCTCTTCTACTCCTTGGAAGGGAGTCATTCTACCGGTGAACTAATCCCGCAC
>PSRQ01000061.1 GCA_003176165.1 Candidatus Cerribacteria bacterium 'Amazon FNV 2010 28 9' | reverse complement strand
GCCGCACTGCATCCACCAAAGAAGTTCTTTGGTGCGGCACGCAACTTTGAAGCGTTCGAGACCCCAGAAGGGAAAAAGAAGGGAAGTCTGACCATCTTGGCGACGGCATTGGTTGACACAGGATCACGTATGGATGATCTCGTGTACGAAGAGTTCAAGGGAACGGGCAACATGGAGCTCATCCTGGACCGTTCACTGGCCGAGCGACGCATTTTCCCAGCCATTGATATTCAAAAATCGGGAACACGCAACGAAGACTTGCTCTTCAGTCAAAGTGACTATCAGAGTATCATTACCATGCATCGCATGATCGATATGCTTGGCAAAGATGAGCGCACTGAAGTGCTGCTTTCGCGCCTCAAACAAACCAAGACCAACAAGACGTTCTTGGCGAGTTTGAAGGAAGGATAACGATAGTGACTAGAGGTTAGGGACTAGTTTTTTGCCTGCCCCGGCGAATTCCGCCTTGGCAGGCGAAGTGGGGTCATTTCGAGCGAAGCGTTAGCGAAGTCGAGAAATCTCTTTCGAGAAAGGGTTATATGCCAAACGAACGCCCGTACGTTATTTGCCATATGATGTCCACAATTGATGGAAAAGTGGCCAGTGGTATTGATGGTGTCGATATTTTGGCCGATTATTTCGATCTTTACACTAAAACAGAAGATGAATTAAAAGCAAAAGCTTGGATGTGTGGACGAGTAACGATGCAAATGTTTGCGGAAGGAGTAAATACTCCACTTCATCCTATCGAGCAAGGAGTTGGCGAACAGGATTTTCTGGTTACAAAAGAAAATAACATCATGTTTGGTGTGGATACAAAAGGGATGCTTCGCTGGAAAAGTAATACAATTACTCTTTCAAACGTACAAGATCCACTACAATTAGTAGTCATTGTAACGAACACAACTCCACAAGAATATCTTGCATATCTGCAAGAGAAACAGATTTCGTATCTTTTCGCCGGTGAAGATGAAATTGATTTTTCTTTCCTTTTGCAAAAAATACAAACAATATTTGGTATACCAAAGCTTTTGCTTGAGGGAGGTGCTCTTTTGAATGGATCAGTAATGGCTGCGAATGCAATTGATGAAATCAGTTTACTTTTAACTCCACTTGTTGCAAATCGAAGTAGCTGTCCCTCTCTTTTTGAACGAACTGTACAAGAAGAATTACAAACCAAACGTTTTTCTTTATCATCAGTTCAACAGACTGAAAAAGATTGTGTGTGGCTACGTTATAAAAGAAATTAACCACATGGATTCCTGCCTTCGCAGGAATGACAGAAAAGAGAGAGAAAAAGCAATTTCTCGATCTATATACGAACACAACACATTGATTAAATAGTATTAGGATTTTATTTGTCATTCTGAGACATTCCGCCATGGCGGAATAAGCGAAGAATCTTCATAAAGGTAAAGTTGAGTTTGTTGCGAATAGCATGTTCGACTTTGTAGAAGATCCTTCTCCGCCAGTTGGCGGATCAGGATGACAAAAGTAAAGAACATAAACAGTGTTCTGATCCTACACAAATCACTACTCGCTATAACCTAAACCATGACATCTGACAAACCGACAACAGCCCAAGAACTCTCCCATTTCTTTCAATGGGCGCGGTGGTATGGAAAGACGCGTATTTATACACTTTTTTCACGGTTTGAATGGGTAAAGGATAGTGCGGTTAATCCATTGTATAAACGTCGTGGAAAGTACGCGCGTCCCATTTTACATACACTCACACTCGCTCTTCTGTTCTTTGGAATTACACTGGGTCCGCTTATTGTGCGCAACAACGCAGAGGCTCAAAATAGTGATGCGACACCCTCAAGTGTGCTCATGAATAGTTCCGGCCAAGATCTGGGTGGGGGTATCAACACACTGGAAGGGGAAGATGTGCTCAAGTATCGTGGTGGGGAAATTTATAACTACACCGTCGTCTCTGGTGACACGTTGCAATCCATTGCGAACAAATACAATCTGCATGACATCCACACGATTACATGGTTGAACAATATTGGCGAGAAGGATGCGCTCAAACCCGGGCAAGTGCTCAAGATTTTACCTGTGGATGGTGTACTGCACAAAGTCCAAAAAGGTGACACAATTTGTAGTGTTGCGAAGCTGTATGGACTGATTAGTAACGGTGAAGATTGTAATTCGGGTGGAGCACAACCGATCGTCGACTATCCATTTAACACATTTACTGATGATCAATTTGATCTGCAAGTGGGGCAGTACTTAGTCGTCCCTGGCGGAGTGGTTCAAGAACAGCAATTGGAACAAACCATTATCGCCAAGCAACTCACGCCAAATGCAGGTGCAGTGACGGCCAATGGCCAATTCATCTGGCCCACCCAGGGAGTCATTACCCAGAAATTTAGTTGGTACCACAGTGGTGTTGATATCGCCAACCATATTGGAACCCCAATCTTAGCTGCTGACTCTGGAAAAATTATTGTCGCTGGGTGGACTGACAACACAGGCTATGGGAATCGTGTTATGATCGACCACGGCAATGGCTATATCACACTCTACGGTCACATGAGTGTCATTTCCGTACAGGTGGGGCAAACGGTACATCGTGGTGACGTCATTGGGCTCATGGGAAGTACAGGGCGTTCAACTGGTCCACACTGTCACTTTGAAGTTCGTAAAGGAAATGTCCCTCAAGATCCACTCGCATACTTACAGTAGTGCTCGCTTTTTGACAAATTCATACAAGAGTCATACACTTTTTTCATGGGTCGAGAGTTCTCTCGGTCTGTGTTTCGCGAAGCGACGCTTGTTTCCACCACATCGCTTCTCTCTCTTTTGGCTTTTTTCCCTCAATTTCCATTTTTTTCAACGCAAGCACATGCAGATACCACGCCGGAAGACTGCTCGGAAGCAAACGATGCATATAGAGAGGAGGCTCTTTCCTTTGACCAGATTGTTGCTCGCTCAAAGGTTTTTGAGCCAGACCGCGTGTATCCGCTGTTTCATAACGATCCGACGCTCCCAACTGATTTTTCCAATGATCGCGGTTCTATCTTCATGATTTCAGAACTAGAATTGAGGGCACAACTTCGTGACGTGGTGTTTGCAACAGATACGAAGTGGTTTAGTGATCAAAGCGGTGCATCTTCTTCTTCATACATCGTTTCTCAAGCTGCAAATTTGGATCCGGCACTCTATGGGAAACCACTGCATTGGGGAGTTGACGTGGTGACGAGCGATCCTTTTGAACAGAATACGTGGTTTCATTCGCCCGTTGAATTTATATATCAGGGCAATGTTGACCTGGAGCGATTTGGAATGAGTGTCCCGGTGGGGAGGCTAGTTTCCAAAGAAGACGTCCCGCTTTCTATAAGTTTAAACGGAGAGCAATTTGCACTGTTTGTCGTGTTTGGCCACATGCTTCCGTCATCCTATTCTTTTGCTCCTAGTTGTCTAGTTCAGGTGGGAGATCGATTAGGAGATATTACTGCTGATGAACATGTTGGTTCCTCCACGGGACCGCATGTGCATATGGAATTTTTTGGTGTGCCGCAAACATTATTACATTCCGCCGACATGGATGTTCTTGGTTTGCTATCGCTTCATCAATACGAAGAGCGTCAACCCTTTCTCTACATTGATCCTGATGTGTTCTTAAAGTTTTTACCGGGAAGTAGACGGACCAATACTGGAATTGTAGATGGATTTTGGGATTTAACGAAAAATAAACAAACGCTAGAAAGGGTCTATGTCAAACTTGGAAGTTGAAAAAAGGTTGGGAACACAGATCAAGCGTGGACTTTTTGTGCTGGCTGCGCTGTTATGTTTTCGTGAAGTCACTCCGGTGGTGGCAGCTTCGCAACCGGAACGTGGCGGCACTCCCACTCAAGAATGGAGTCAATTTTCTGTGGGAGAACAGGTGTATGGAGAAGCTCTGCGTGTGATCGATGGATTTTATACCGCACCACATGAAGGAGCTCCAGAGCTTGCGAATAAAACAATCAAAGACTACCAAAGTGCTCTGTTTATCCCTTCTCATCACGAATTAGATAGAGGAGATGCTCTGCGACTACGTATCGTTGATGGAACGTGGGCGCAGGTGCTGCGCGAGAATGATCTCTATAATCCGTTTCAACAAAATGGATCGCCTACTCCATACAGTGGAGAGGTGTACGTACATCTGGCAGATTTTCAACCTGTGGAGCAGTTGGAACCGTTGAACGTGCTGGATGGGACGCAGCCGCAAGACAAGCTCATTACGGTTGTTGAGTACCCATTTCCACAAATACTCGTCTGGGAAAAAGGAAGTCTCATTTTGCGTACACCAGTCGTGCTAGGAGCCGACACAGACGAAACGCGCACATCTCTAGGTGATTACAAGATTCCGCTTCTGCGTATTTCCACTCATATGCCCGATTATCCCGGTGTCCCGTGGGATTTGCAGTTTAATGCACAAAAGGGTCAATTTCTGCATGGGGCAGTATGGGAAAATTGGCTTGCGATCAAAACAGCTCTAGAACAACAGTATTGGGGTGTCGATTTGTACCAATCGCATGGTTGTGTGAACCTTCCGGATGACGACGCGTTCGACGTCAGTGTCCATGGGGAACAGATGACTGTTGCGCGCTTTCTCTTTCAATGGGCGATGACCAATTACCCCACGTTTGATCCATCCAAAGATGAAGAAGTCTTTGTCGCTTGGAATGACCCTCAAAGAGAAGAAAGCTTACGCGTGGTTTTGGTTCCCACCATTGATGATTTGTCTTCATACGCCCAGCCAAACTCAACAACTTGGGCACACATTCAATCACAATTTAGTGAACTTCCACCCACGCAGTGGATTTTACCATCGATTCCATAAATTCTTCTCTTACAATTGCTGGTCATGTGGGAATTCATACGTTATCATAGAAGCATGCACTCTGCGACCAAACATCAGCGTGGATTTACACTCATCGAGATCCTGATTGTGGCGTCACTGCTCGCAATTCTCATGATCTTGACGTTTGTAACCTATGATATCCAAGTGAAACGGGGATTTGATAGCCAGCGCAAGAGTGATTTCGCCAAATTAAAAATCGCATTTGAAGATTATTACAATGATCATAAGTGTTATCCCCCCACTGTGGTCATGAACGCGTGTAACTCTACCGCACTGCAGCCATATATGGTGAAAGTACCCTGCGACCCAGAGTCCAAACAACCATATGGCTATGTGCTTGATAGTAATTGTGGATACTATGGTTTGTTCACCACGCTTGATGATACAAAAGACACGGATATTGCGAAGGCCGATTGTTCACCGACGTGTGGATTGCCCAACGCGACGTATAACTATGCCGTAACGGATGGGGGGACGCCATTATCAACAATTGTGAGTAATGCAGGCGGGACGAGTGGCGCAAATCAATCAAGCCCAGGTAATTATGCGTGTGATCCGCTAGGAAGCTGCAATGTGTATGCCAACCCAAGTCAAAAAGGATGTCCCGCGACCTTCGCAGATTATAGTACGTGCCAACAAGCCTGTGGAAATCCGGCGAACCGTTGTTTACAGTAAATACGCGTTACGTTGCTCGCGGAAGACGAAACCAGAAATGGGATCCTTTCTCAGGAGTTGAGTCAAGTCCGATGGTTCCATGCATGAGCTCTACGAATCGTTTGCAGATGTATAGGCCTAGTCCTGTCCCTTCGATGGAGGCAAGTTGTGTGTATGATTTGTTCACGCGACTAAATTTGGTAAATAACTTCGTTTGATCGCTTGCACTAATGCCAATTCCTGTGTCATACACGTGAACAGTAAGTTCTTTTCCGTCTGTTGTGGTTTCAATGGTTACTGTTCCTTTGGGGGTGTACTTAATGGCGTTGGAGATGAAATTGCTAACGATCTCACGCACTTTTGCATCATCGCCCAGAAATGTATCGGTGGTATTGACATTATTGAGCATCGAAAGACCTTTTTCTGTAGCTTGAGGGGCAAATATCGCTACAGTTTCTTTCACGATATCAGTTGGATTAAGAGGAACGATCTTTAGATCGACACGTCCACTTTCAATACGTGAGACGTCTAAGAGATCATTGACGAGTTCCATCAGACGCTGTGTGGCATTGAACGCGATGGTGAGATACTCGCTCATTTTTTGTGGATCACTTTGTCCTTTCGTTTTCGCAAGCCACAAGTAATTCTTGATAGCGTTCATGGGGCTCTTGAGTTCGTGGCTGGCCATGGAGACAAATTCGTCCTTGAGCTTATCCAGCTCCTTGAGTTCATTGTTCGCTTCTTGTAAGTCGTTCGTTGCTTTGGCGATCTCCACTTTCAATGTTTCGTTAAATTGACTGATTTTTTGCACGCCCAATGCATTTTCAAATGCCACGGCCAATTGATCGGCGATCGTAGGAAGGGTTTTTAACTCCTCCTGGTAGAAAATATCTCCTGAGGATTTTTCACCTAAGAATAGATATCCAATGGTTTCACCCCGCACGATGAGTGTTTGGATCGCGGCGATTTCTGTTGCTCGCATCCACTCTTTGATAGGGCCATCTTCAAGTTCCTCCAACAAGATGAGTTTGGGGAGGGAGTTATCGAGCAGGCGCAAATCCTTTTCGACGATATCTTTGTCGTGGATACCGTAACAGGGAAGATGGATGTACACTCCTTGTTGGATAAGCACCACTTTGATGTAACGGATACGCAGTTCCTTGTAGAGAAGTTCACACACACGTTTTGCAAGTGCGTCTAAGTTAAATGTTGAGGTGATGATGTCAGCAAGTTGGTCAAAGGTGCGGCGAGCATTGAACCGTTCTTTGTAGAAAAAGCGATCTGTATATCTCTCTACAAATTGGCGAATGGCGGGGAGGGTAAATGCAATAAATAAAGCGAGGACCGTCGATACAAAAATAGTTGATGTTGGGTCTGCGAGCAGTTTGGGGAAGAGAATATTGACACTCTCAAATAAGGCCAACGCATACATAGAACTTACCACCGTGACCAAAATGGCAAATGAAATGGTGCGTGCTATCAAGTAATTTAAGTCCAAAAAACGATGACGAATGATTGCGTACACCGTGCATGCAAATAAGATGAGCGTAAAGGGAGGTCCCAGCGAGGTAAGCAAAATTGAATGAAAGAGAACGACTGCCACGAAATTCGTTAAAGACAGAAGTGTAAAAGAAACGACGAGTCCAACCAGGAAAAATTGAAACTGTTTGTGGAGTAAGCCAGTACTTTTTCTATATTTTCCAAACAACTGAATAAAGCCAATGATCATAAATCCCATAAAACCAAGTCCAAAGAGAAGGATAGCGGGGCCGGGGATCGGAAGGAAACTTCCTCCCGCTAAATTGATGACGTGCGTAAACATATACGGTGAGATTGCAAACATTGCGGTCACAAAATTAAACAGCAGTAAAAAGATGGCACTGCGCTTTGACATCTTGAGCGTGTTATTGGGGTAGGAGTGAGAAAGAAGCAGAATCACTGAACCATATGGTGTAGTAAATAACATCACCGCACGTACCCAAAATAAATGCTGTATTTCAGATCCGGGAAGAAGTGCAATATAGTTGCACACGGTCCAAACAGCGGTGATGATGGAAAGAGAGGCGAGGAGGATATTGGTGGTTGAACGATTATTTTTGCGCACCACGACTGCAGCGATAAGGAGGTTGGCGATGACAGTAAAAATCACAACTCCGAGTTCGAGCATATATTCACTATACTAGGCTATATAGCGAGGGTCAACGTTGGGTTGTGGGGAATGCAAATACTTGTCTTGTAATGTCGCGAAGTGTTAATGCTTGGACGGGTGTGAGGGAGGGCATAAATGAGCGCTTGGTTTCACCGCTGCGCAGATTATGATCTGGAAATTCTCTGCTTTGTAGAAAATCGAGCACTTCTCTGGTCACCGTATCAGCCGAGGCATTGGCAGCATAGGGTGGTTGTGACCAAAAGCGGACCACACCAAACCGAAATGCAAGAAAGTCCATGGTATTTTCCGCAGATATTTCCTTTCGTAGCATGTGATAGACGCTGGTTAATACATGACCTGGGTCCAGTGAATTGGGTGTGCTCATCAGTTCAACTTCTTCATGAGTTAAATCTTGATGAAAGTGGTTACCTTGCGCAGGATCTTCCATGGCTGCGATTGGGTCGCTGATATCTGCCATAAACATGAGTGGTGTGTGGGGTTTGTTATCCGCCATAAATAAACGAATTTGCGTTTTAACAAGCGGATCATGGACCACTTCCATTGCAATATCGGTGCTGGCAAATGTCTCAAACGTGATGTCCTCGGGGCTGGTTCGTTTTGCTTCATTGGGAATAACAAGTCCATCAAATCCTTGGTAGTTACCATAGGGGTTGTACATGTAGGCAACTGCTTGGAGTAAATGTGATTTGGAGAGGCCCAGTTGTTCAATACCACCCATCCATGCAGGGAAGCGGGGGAGGTTGGATGGAGCACTACGACCATTGTCCCAAAAATTGATACGTGTAGCGCCTGTGGCGACCAGACAGGCAACAGACTCTGCGACAGCGCTTGCACCGGCACAATGGATTTCTGTCTTTGCAAGTTGGCGTAGCGTCTCAAATGGCACAATCCCCAGCAATCTACTTTTAAACAACAATTCATGTGCATCTTTCCCTATGTACTTACTTAGTTTTTGGGTCGCAGGATTCCAAATCAATCGGGCATCTCGTTCAAGCCGTGGCATGAGGCGCTTGATTTCGCGCGAAAGGTAGGCGATGTCTTTACATAAAGGGGTCGCTTTGAACACCTCCTCAATCGCTTTGCGAGAAATATCATGCGTTGTGGCGAAGATCCGATCGACAATCATCTTGCGGACATCTTTAGTTGTGGTGGGTGTCTGTTCTAAATCATTGAATAACTCGGTGCATTCTTCCAAGCCCGCGCGAAACGGACGCACTATTTCGTCACCTGTGAGATCGGCTTCGTTCATCCCTTCACGTTGTAAAATAGCAAGCACTTCTTTGAGGCCATTCCAAGTGTGGTAATCCATGATGATGGGATGCAAATCTGTGTGTTGAGCCTTAGGCTGCTCCGAACCAAAGTCGGAAGAAGTGATAGCAATGATCTTTGAAAGGAGACGTGCCGAGTCGGAAGGAAGGGATTCTAATTGTTCGAGAAATGGATTGGGTTGTTCTCTCTTGGTTTCTGAATTGTATGGTAGACGTTCCATAATGAGTTTTTACAGTTGTGTTTGGTTCAGCCGCATGTCCTTATAGTGATTCCCATGGATAGGTGGAGTGTCAATCCCTTTTTCTCGTAAGAAGGCTTGTGCCTTGATTAAATATTCATCAAATCGTCCAGCGCCCAGGAACACTTCACCTTGGTATCCTTCAGTTCCATAGTGGTAGCGCAAAATGGTTTGCAAAACCTCGGGACTTGGTTGGACTTGATTTGCAGTCGCGATCACCATCATGCCAAAATAATTTTTTAATTTCTTTTGAATGTAATCAGAATGAGTGTCATACACAACTAGAATTGGTTGAGATCCTCCTGCTCTTTCTTGAGCGGCCCCCTCGAAAGCAATACCTACTGCCAACAAAGCCATACAAATCCATGCGGCATCAGGAAGTTCAACATGAAGCTGCTCAAGAATCCATTTCTCTTGTTTATATAATCGAGACATGCAGACGACGCTTGATTCTTTTTGCTTTCCGTATTCAGCAAGGAAACGGCGGAAGCTATAGTGTGTTTCACGTACGGACAAGGATTGATACGAAGCGAGTGTTGAAGGGACATATGCTCCATTCCAGGGATGATGGATCGTTTGGAAGAGTGGGGTATCTTGTTGTCCAAAATGACCTTGGACGCTCGCGATAGGTATTCCCGTTTTTTCAATGACAACAACCACTCGATTTGGTTGAAAATCACCGATCATGAGAGCCGTGAGCTCTTCTTTTGATTTTTCGTCTTGTGGAAATTGACTGCCCATCGTTTCTTGAGAAATGTAATTGAGAATTTGCTCGTTGATAATCTTTGCCATTTCTGCCGAGCTAAACGAGCCAACTGTTCCAACTTTGATATCAAACTCTTTGTGCTTTACCCTCAAAAAAGGTGCTTCTGTTCCTGTTAGTTCAAAGTATGGACGATTGACAGAATATTTTGCTGCAATTTGCCGATGTTCCTCAAAGAGGTCACCAATTCCCTCATACGTGCTCAATTCTGGATTTTGGGGTGGCAGTAAAAAATCCATCTCCTTATTAGAAGGTGGCTCAGCCTTTCTTTGGGGGTAGTGAGGATCATACAGCGTTTGTTCGGTCATACCTTTTTCTATGCGTTTTGCGCACACATTCACATATAGGGTAATTGTACACGAAAAAACTTATATTAGGAAGTGTAAGAGTTCTAGACTGGAATAGTCTTACAATTATTGGATATGAAGGATGCTTTTGATCTTGCCCAGCAGTTGATCCGGCGTAATATCGGTTTTGACGATAAATCCGTCACTTCCAAGTTGTTTAGCGTTGTCCAACACAGTGTCTTGGCCGAGAGCCGAGAGCATATAGATAGGGCCATGTTTAGCGCGGTAGGACTGATGTTGAAGCTCTTTGAGGGTTTGCATGCCGTCTTTGACGGGCATCACGATATCCAAAAGAATGAGGTCGTAGGGGGGATCAGATTGAAGACGCTGCAGGCATTCTTCGCCATTGGCAGCCGTTTCAATCACAAACCCAGCGTCGGAAAGGAGTTCTTTGTAAAAATCGCGATTATACACGTCATCATCAACAATCAAAATGCGTTTATTTACTGTTGTTTTCGATTGTTGCCCTGTATCTGACATATGCCAATGCTACGAAGGAAGAGGAGTTCTGTCAAGAAGAAATAGAGAAATGAAGAAGAGGATTCATTTAGATTAATAGGACAATTAAAAATTGTTATCAATCCTTGATGATGTTTTTACCTTGAGCGGATTGCCAAAAGTCATCTTCTTCAAGTTGTTTTTTACTTTTGAGAATTTTATTTAAAATATCTTTTTTCCATTCTGGGAAATTACCATGGACTTTATATAACTCGTATTTAGACATGAGTTCATGAAACTGTTGTTCTAAATATTCGAGATCTTCTGGATCGTTGACTAATTTGATAGCCTCGGCATAACAATCAATCGCCTCATCATATTTATCTAAAGAAGCGAGAGCATTCGCTTTACTTTCAAAGATCCAACATCGTGAATAATCATCATCCTGGGCAAGCTGTAAAGCATGATCGTAGAGAGGAAGTGCCTTTGAAGAATTGCCAAGTTGCACATAACAATTAGCAATTCTGCGATTGAGTTGGGCTTCTTGTGCTGCGGATAATCCTTTGCGCTTCAGGAGGGATTGAAACGCATGCAAAGCACTCACGTACTGTTTATCAGTATATATGTTTAAAGCCTTATTGAACGCAGATGCGTAATCTTGATTTACCATATTCGTATTCTACTATACCAACTCGTGATGAGGTGGAAATTATTTTGAATGTTATAATTTCATCATGAAAGATGGTCCAACAAACAAACTAGCTAAGAAATTCTTTGAGATGGGTGGCGATGTTGCAGGTAGTTTTATCCAGGATTCAATGCAAATTTCTCAAACGGAAATACAAAAAATTGCAGATGGATTAGATTGTGGGAATATCTCTTTTTTCACTCCACTGCCAACACGAAGATTTACTTTTGCCTTCAATAAAAATGATTTTCAGTTATTTCCAGGTGAGAAATTACCTAAATCATTACCATCAGATTATAAAACGGAAGCAGAGGACTACTTTATTTTTTTTATCCAAGCAAGTAAGGGGTCCTTTTTTCTCGTTGGGTTATATTTTGATTTCACGAATTGGATTACCGCAAGAGCATCAGGCAATCCTTTCGAGGAAGAGGACTTAATGGAAGATGTTGCTGAAGAGATAAAAGAAAAAATGGGTTTCAAAAATGTAAATTACTTTCCTGGCAATGAAAGTGTAACAATGAATATGTTTGAGTTGAACGATAGCCTGCATTTTTTTGCTTTCCAAGCGTAAAAACGCCCCAGTGTTACCTGAGGCGTTATTTCTTCTACATACCTGGCTATTCTTCGTCAGAGCCAAGCACAGCAATTGCCATAGCAATCCAGCCAAGATGGAGAGCTTCCTTAGAGTAGGTAGTTTCCATATGCCCAGCTTGCTGAATGAAACCATCGACTACAGGATTGCGGTCGATTATATAGGTTTCATGTGGTGTCCCTGGTACAGCGACCCAATAGTAGCCCCTATTAGCCCATTCGCGCTTAATGTCAGCCTTTCCTCCTTGTTTGTGTGAAGGTGGAGCTGAACAGCGCCCAAAGGTGAATAAGAGTGTCCCATCTTTCTTCGTTGCCTGGAACGTTCCCTTCTCATTGCGGTTGACTTTAACCCGAGATTCACTGCAGGTCTTGCAGTATTCCGGCGGATGGTCCCAATCGGTGTTGTATTTCACCACATTGGAACAACCAGATCGCTTGCAAGGCTTCTCCCGCCATTTTGCCTCATTCTCTGCCTTTTTCGCCTTGATTTTGGCGATGCAGTCGGGACAAAGGTCCGGAATGCGGTTCCAATCGGTGCGATACCGAATGGTGTTCCCACAATAGCTTGCGTCTTTGAGTCCAGGACAACGTTTTTCCTGCCACTTATCGTCTTGACGAGGACGCTGTTCATATCGAGTGCGTTCTGAACGCTGACGATTCTGTTGCTGGCGTTCCTGCTGTACCTTCTCTTTGTGGTACTTGCAGTACGTAGGTGGATGCTCGGCTGATACGTGATATCCCAGCCGTTCATAGCAGCCAGCATAATCACAATATTTTTCTCGGTAATCAGGGTCTACCTTACTACCATTACAGCGGTCGCAACGCTGCCATTCGTATTGATTTGCAAAAAGACTATGGTCTCTTTGCTTCTTACGGACTGAGCGTCCACCTTCACCACGACACTTTCGACACTTACTATCCAATCTTGTACCCTCTGCTTCAATGAAGCTAATTCCACGTCAAATGACGCTTTCTTAATCTCACTGGCGGTGGGGCAGGGAGAGCGCCATTTTGGTGTCAAGGATGACAATATGTAAAAAGTGAGTCGTATTATATCTGGAATTGGCCTATAAAACAAGATAACAATTAAAGGAGATAAATGTTAAAATATACCTATGGTTGATTTGACTCCGATCTATATTAGTGCTGGAGATGGCGGCGATGGCCGCATCTCCTTTTTACGAACACGGTACCAACAAAAGGGCGGCCCGGATGGTGGTGATGGAGGAAAAGGCGGCAGTGTCATTTTGCGCGCCGATCAAAATGTGCAGACACTGCGGGATTTCTCGGGGAAAAAGAAGATTGAAGCAAAAAATGGCCAAACAGGTGGGGCATACAAACAGCATGGCAAGGATATGGAAGATGTGTATGTACGACTCCCCGTTGGGACAGCTGTATGGCGCAGCATCGCAGATTTTGAACCAATGCGCGAACGACGCATGTACACGATTGATGAAGAAGGAGAGCGAAAAGAGTGGAAACGCACTGGTCGGGACGATGGAGGAAAAGTGCGCAGTCATATTTTGACTCCAACCAAACGAGCCGGAACGACTAAAATGTTTTCGTATCATGGGAGCGAAGTTGAAGCAGAATTTGTCACAGAACTCCTGCATCATGATGATGAACGAGTCATCGCCCGTGGCGGATATGGTGGGCGAGGCAACTTCCAATTTCGCAGTAGTTCTCATACCACACCACGTGACGCAGAAACAGGAGAAAGTGCAGAAAAAGGACTCTTCTTTTTCGAACTCCAAAGTTTGGCAGATGTAGGATTGGTCGGATTTCCCAATATTGGCAAAAGTACACTTCTTTCTGTCCTTACCAATGCGTCGCCACAAGTGGCCAACTATCCATTCACGACATTGGAACCAAACTTAGGGATCTTGCAATTTGATGGGAAAAAAGCCGAGGAACGTGATTCATACGTGGTTGCTGATATCCCTGGCATCATCGAAGGTGCGAGTGAAGGGAAGGGCTTGGGAATCGCGTTTTTGCGACACATCGAACGGTGTCGCGTGCTTGTGATTGTGCTTGCCCTCGATGAGTATGCCTACATGGAGCAAGACAGTGAGCAGATTGTGCAGCACTTAGAAGAGCAATACAGACAAGTTGAACATGAATTAGATGTCTACGAGAAGGCAAGTGAACAAGAATTAGAAAAACAAGGGACGAATCATGTTCCTCTCTCTGAGAAGCAACGTATTATTGTGCTGGGAAAAGCTGATCTCCTTTCAGATGAGCAGAAACAGCACGTTGCTTCTGCATTTCATTCCACACCGCGTGCATTTTTCATTTCAGGGAAAACGCTCGAAGGAATTGCGACACTTAAGAATAAGTTGCATGAAATGCTGCGAAGTTCATGAGGGAAACTAGCCATTTGTCATCCTGAACCCGATTCGCCAGATGGCGGATTCGAGTGAAGGATCTTCTTTAAAGTCGTACATGCTATTCGCAAACATCTTAACCTGATCATTAAAAAGATTCTTCGCTTGTCCTGCCATGGCAGGACGTCTCAGAATGACAAAGGATGCTTCCTCTTGATTATCTCCTCTAGATTCGTTTAAATGAATCTATGCTCATCAAGCAATTTCATCTTGTGCAAATCTTGCCGTATTTCTTTGCGGGATTGCCATTTTTTGTGACAGGGCTTGCTTCTTTTCCATGGTATACACAAATCTCCACGCCGCTGTTTATTATCTTGCTTGTTATCTCACTAGTGGGCGCGTTTGTCGTGACTGCGCAAAAAGAGCAGTATATGTTGCTCAATCGCATCTATTTCGCCATCGTCCTGACGATGCTGTTGGTGCTCGTTCAAAACACTGGATGGTTTTACAGTCCGTTGCTGTTTATCTTGTACTTAGCCACGATTGCACTGTGTTTACTCTATTCCTATATCTGCGGTAGTTTGTTTTTGGCAAGTATCGCGGTGCTATGTATTTCTTATATTGGGAGAGCGACACCTGTGTATGATTTTATTCGCATTGCTGCGTTTTTTACTGCGATTCCATTAGCTGTCGTTTTTTCGCGGGAGTTTTTACGCTTAAAAGAGAATGAAAAACAGATTCTCATTCTCAAAGATGAACGTGAACAATATAAAAACGAGTTGGAACGGTTACATAGTAATAAACTCATATGGAACGATGTGATGCTTCGCCAATCGCTCGCGACGGCACGCAACTTTGCGTATTACTGGGATAGCAATGGGGCAGGATTACCGACCAAACTTCAACGAGACTTGAAACGCCTAGCCAAAAAATTGGATGAATCACTCGTGACCATCAAAGAGTTTGAAAAAAAGAGTGTGGACGAGACATATCTATAAAAACTTAAAACTACAAGTAAAAAAGGAAAATTTCACTTGGAATGAAAAAGAGAAAGACCGTTTCCGCGCACAAGCAAAAAAAAACAGTGAGTAAACACCCACTTACTCGGCTTTATTGTTTGCTTTGTGATCGCGGTTTTACGATGATCGAGCTGTTGGTCGCTCTCTCTATCGTAGCGATCATGATCCTTTTGCTTGCCCTTGGACAGGGATTACAACTCGGGCGAGGGGAGGATGCGCAGCGCAAAAGTGATTTTGCGAAGTTAAAAATTGCGTTTGAAGATTACTACAATGATCACAAATGTTACCCTCCGCCTCAAATCTTGCAGCAATGCAACACGACTGCGTTAGCTCCCTATTTAGGCCGTGTTCCCTGTGATCCGGTCAGCAAGCAGCCGTATGCATATATTACGGATGGCTCGTGTCGGTGGTATGCCTTGTTTACGACATTGGATGATACTTCGGATCCCGATATCACCACACTTGGATGCAAACCCACGTGTGGGGTGACGAATCTACCGTACAACTACATTCAGACCAATGGGGCGATGCCAGTTGGGGATATTGTCAATTTGATTGATGGCAATACAAATTTATTGCCCACGCCACCGCCTACTGTCATCCCTGGTGACTATGCCTGTGACCCTAGAGGTCAGTGCAATGTGTACGATGATCCGATTGGGCATGGATGTAAGGCAACCTTTGTTGATGCACAAACCTGTCAAAGTGCCTGTGCCAATCCTGCAAACTGGTGTACGCGGTAGATTCGTACCCTTATGGTGATATTTATACGCAGGTCACTATGGTACACTTGAAAAGTGAAAAGGTATGATAAAAATCTCGTTGCACAGGCTCGCATGCTCAGAGCTACGGGGAAAACATATAGTGAAATAAGAGCACTATGTGGATTTGGAATTCCCAAAAGTACTCTTTCTGATTGGTGCTCACATGTTGCTTTACCGGGAAATTATCAAGTTTCAATACAAGACCTGAATCTTAAAAATCTTGATAAAGCTAGAGCAATTGCTTTTGCTTTCAGAAGGGTAAAGAGAGAAATATTTTTCAAGGAAATTAAAAAAAAGAACATTGCTATAGCGAAGAGGGTGCAAGATAAAGAAGTTGCAAAAATAGCTCTTGCCATGTTGTGTTTAGGTGAGGCATCAAAATACCATAATGGAAAAGGACATTTTGCGTTGGGAAATTCCGACTATAGAATAGTACTCTTATTTATACATTTACTGAAAGTGTGCTTTGATATTGATTTCAATAGATTAAGATGTGGGCTACAATGTAGAGCTGACCAGGATGTGAAGCAACTTGAAAAGTATTGGCAAACAATAACTGGAATTCCCAAGGATCATTTTTATAAGACAAGAATTGACCCAAGAACAGTAGGGAAAATCACACAAAAGAAAGAATACAAAGGTGTGTTGTCTGTTTATTATAGTTCATCGCAAATTCAGCTTGATCTGGAATCATTAGCTGATTTGGTTTATAATCAAGTACTTACGGGCCGTTAGCTCATCTGGTAGAGCGCTTGCATGGCATGCAAGAGGTGGTCGGTTCGAGTCCGATACGGTCCACATCGAGTTGTCGTAGGCAACCCGAGAGATGCACCGCGTAGTGGGTGCGCCACATACCGCCGTCTTCGCACCTGCCCGCAGTAATTTGGGCTGTTCGTACAGTGGTAGTACATATCATTCGCATTGATAGAACGGGGGTTCGATTCCCCCACAGTCCACCTTTTTTTCTCAAGTTCACCTTTTTGTTATAGGATGGTATAATGTTGATCGTATGTCCCACGAACAAGATAAAAGCCGTTTCCAGACTATTCGATTTGATTATCTTACCCCTGCGGTCAAAGAAACCCTTCTTGCACTTTTGCAGAGAGTGGAGAATGATGAAACGGTGATCGACACGCTCTATCTTTCAGGAAATGGGGAAGTGCGAGCCAACCTTTCTGTGTTGGAAGATAAAACCTACCTTTCCCGCGCGGCGACAAATGCCCATCGATTACATGCCCAGCGTGAGCGACAAACTCGTCAGGCAAAGGAGCCCTACGCGTATGAACTACTTGTGATGCTTGCGAGTCTTTATTTTTTTCAAATGAAAGATGATGGGGCATGGGAGATTAAACACATTGCACCTGCAGATCAAGAAAATCCATTTGCAGTATCTAGCTGGCAGGATAAAGATCGCGTTCGATTGACATCCATTTTGCTCAACCAATTTATTTCACTTGTTCACAATGCGTGAACTTGAGGTCTCCTTCTTTACAATTGTTCAGATTTGTCTCATAATGATAGACATATGGCTGACCGACCAACAGATAAAGATACGTTTGTTATACCTCCAGACTCGCTTCCCGAACCTCCAACTCCACCAAAAAAAATGCCTCCTGTATATAGTCAAATTATCAGTGGGAGAACGCGACGAGATGAAGAGAGAATCTTACGCGAGAACGAAGAAGCTGCTCGAGTCATGGACAAGTATACTCGCGACAGATATAAACAAGCTTCCCTTGGAGGAGAAACAGCTTCTTTGCCAAGAACCAACGCTCAAGTTTCCTACGAACCCCCTGCTGCAGATCAAGCTTCGGGACGTTTTTTAGAAGAGACGGGTCGCGTACGTACTGAAGTTGGTACTCGGGTACAGCGCACAATCGATAGTTGGAAAGCGTATGATTTTGGAAAAGATTTAAATGCATCTAGAGGAAGTTTGACGCGCACCAATGTTGATAAATTGGTGGGGCGAGAAGTAGGAGTGCGTGCAGTCAGAGAACAAGAAGAAGAACAAGATGAAAAAAGAGTTTTGCGCATGATGCGTTTTCGCGCTGCTTATATGGTGGACGTTGATGATGTTGTGGAACAAGTAACAAAACAAATTCGTTTAAATCAACTCTTTAACCAAGTGGCTAAATCTCAGTCAGATGTTGAAGCGAATGTGGAGAGGACGATTGATAACTCCCTTGGCTCGTATGAATTGCAAGCAAAAAGGCGTGTTGAGGCGACGATTCAAACACTCAAAGAATGGTTTGTTGCCAATATATCTCCTGAAGCTTTTTTGGAGGGTGAAAAGACTCCCAAGGCTGTGATCGAGCAATGTCTTACGCAGTTGCGACGAGAAAATTCGATTGATCTTCGTCGATTCCCATGGCTTATGGATTTCTTTTATGATTTGATGCAGACCGAAGGAGGAGGGTTTGTTGAGTTTGAAGATAAGGAAGGCAATGCATTAACAAAACCCCCACAAGAATATGACCGCACATTCCCTGTATATGTATATATTGACAAGACATTTGTCCCGTATGTGAAAGATCTTGTAGCTGTGGCGGTACATGAGGCAAGTAATGTCCAAAGAGAAAGGTTAGATCGTGAAAAAAGAGAAGCCCGACTTCAAGCAGTGCGCATGAGAGCCCGACAAACGGCTGATGTTCTCCGTGATGTCCCTGCAAAAACTGGGGATGTAATTCGAGAAGCACGTCCGTATGTCGAAACTGCTGCTCGTGCAGCTAAGTTGGGTACAGAGGTGGCTGCGGCGCAAATCGGGAAAGTTCCGGGATGGTTGGAGCGCCGAAGAGCGCACCAAGAGCATCAACGTCGACTTAATGAAGCCTATGCATTTCTAGGACGAGGACATGTGTCTGAAAAAACAGCTGAGCAATTTAATCGTATCCAACAAGAATGGGTCGATCTACCTGCAGATCAATTTAGTATTCTCGAACAGGCTCTCACTGATTTGCATGATCCTCGCCAAGATGCGGGTACTACGCAAGAGGTCACTGTAGCAGTAGATCGACGTGGTTTTCGAGATAGGGAAGCAAGTGTTGAGAATAGGAAGTTATTTGAAGAAATGCTTCACTTTTTGCATGACCGGAAAGGATTGCTGGGAAAGAAAGATGCCTTCCGTGGGCCAATTTTGCGAGTCGGAGACTTTGGCTATACATATCATTTGAAGCCGCAACATCATCTGTCGCCGCAAGCGCACGAGGCAATGCGCAAACATCTTCAAGATACCAATGATGCAGTGCAAGCAATTCTCCTTGCTATGGAAGAAATGCGTGATGCGCAGGGTTTGGGGAAAGCCGTGGTTGATTCGGATTTATCCAAAATACCTGATTTCCTTACTCGTCGCAAGAAGAGTCGGGGAAAGCCAAAACATCGCTAGATTTTTGGATGTTACAATATCCCCATGTCCGCTATTCGTGTTCAAGATCTCCAGAAAACATTTTCCGTAGCGAAAAAAAATCCAGGGCTACGTGGAACGCTCAAATCATTTGTGGTGCGTGAGTATACAAAAGTAGAAGCCGTCCGTAGTGTTTCTTTTTCCATAGATGAAGGGGAATTGGTTGGATTTATCGGTCCAAATGGGGCAGGGAAGACGACAACGCTGAAGATGTTGTCTGGGCTGTTGTATCCTACATCGGGAAAGACTGATGTGTTGGGGTTTACCCCCTTTGAGCGCAAACACGAATTTTTAAAACAGATTTCACTAGTCATGGGGCAGAAAAATCAGTTGTGGTGGGATTTGCCAGCGATTGATACATTTTCCTTAAACAAAGAAATTTATGAAATTGATGCGAAGCAATTCAAGATTACACTCGATGAACTCATAGAACTTCTGGATGTATCAGATATTTTACACACACAAGTGAGGAAGTTGTCACTTGGACAACGGATGAAGATGGAGCTCATCGCCGCCCTCTTGCATCAACCAAAAGTGCTCTTTTTGGATGAGCCAACCATCGGGTTGGATGTGGTGATGCAGCAAAAAATGCGCTCGTTTGTCAAAGAATACAATCGCAAGTACAACGCCACGATCATTCTCACGAGTCATTACATGGATGATGTAAAGGAACTGTGCAAGCGCATCATTATCATTGATCATGGAAGTGTGCTCTACGATGGTTTGCTCTCCGACATCGTGCATACGTATGCGCCACACAAGTCACTGACGATTCAGTTTGAGAAAAAAGTGAAGCAGGAAGAGCTGTCCAAGTTCGGCATCGTGGAATCCTACACATTTCCAACTGCTGTCCTTCGAGTCAAACGCGCAAGTGCCCTAAAAACGGCTTCCCAAATTTTAAATGAGTTCGACATCGCTGATTTGAACATCGAAGAGCCAAAAATCGAAGATATTATTCGTGATGTGTTTGAACAGAAAAAGTGAGGTGTCTCTGTGAGAACATGCTGTCGTCATCCCTGACGCGACGCGAAGCAGTCGAGTATCAGGGATCTTTTGACAAGGTATGATTGAATTGTTTCTAAACTTAAAAGTACGAATTGCAGAAAGATCCCGGCTACTTGATCTCGCCTTATCGGCGAGTCACGGCCGGGATGACGGAGAAAAAGATGACGCGAATGACAAACACGATTTCAGAAGACTATAAGTTTATTGAAAATGGAAAATAAAAATTGGAAATTATTTTTATTCGTTATGCACAAAATAGGTCGTTTTTATCATGTTTTTCTCACTTACCTCAAAGACGCGCTTGAGTACCGAAGCAAGGCGTTGGTGTACTTCATGTACCCTTTGGTATCCACCACAGTCATGCTTATTTTTTGGTACGCGGCATCATCAACACATGCCACAGGAGGGTACAATTTCTCTTTCTTTTTGTCATATTACCTCTGGATGATGTTGGCAGGGAGTGCTCTTATGTGTTATGCAGAAGATGCGATTGCACGCTATGGTATCTATCGTGGTGATTTGAGTGCTCAACTCTTGCGTCCATTTTCATGGATGACTCATGTTTTGTTTGCAGAAGTCCCATGGAGAGTGATGGGTGGAGTATATTCTGTACTCATTATGGTTGGTGTTTCTATCTTTCTGTTCCCGATTCAGCATAACACGACCGTCGTAGGCTGGACGTTGGCGATTATCGCGGCTGCTTTAGGTTTCACGATTTCTTTCTTGTACAAATTTATCTTGGGCTCATCAGCATTTTGGCTCACCAACACACGGGGGCTTACGAGCCTCTCTGACATTATCATCATGCTGTTTGCGGGCCAACTCATGCCCATTCGGCTCATGCCACCACTTTTTCGCTCGATCGCGCTGTCGCTTCCATTTTCATCCATGGTATACATTCCCGTGGCTGCGTTGCAGGGAACTCTGGGGACGATCGAGCTTTTGCGTGCCATAGGCATCCAACTCCTCTGGCTGTGTTTGCTCATCCCACTCCAACAATTCATTTGGCGACGAGGACTACGTGTGTACACAGGAGTGGGTCAATGAAACGATACCTTTCTCTCTACTGGACGCTCATCAAGCTCAACTGGAAGGCACTGCGCGAGTTTCCAGCGGATAGTGTGACGAGTATTTTCTCGGGTCTCATCTGGGGTGTGTTTATGATCGTGTCACTGCAGTTACTTTTTTGGCAGATCCCCAGTGTGGCCGGTTGGACGAGGGAAGGGGTGGTGGTGCTGGGAGCTGTGTACAGTGTCGTGGTGGGATTGTTTCGTGCGATTTTGTCGCGCAACATGGATGACATGGCAAAAGTGATTCACATGGGCGAGTTGGATGTGGTGCTGAGCAAACCCATCGACACACAGTTTCTTTTAAGTACTCGATTAATCAATATAAGCGGACTTGTCCGTGTTGTAGTGGCGACCATTTTTATCGTGTGGTTCTTGCCACACATTGGCATTCACCCCACGGTGATCGATTTATTGCTCTTTGGAGCGTTATGTTTGCTGTCATTACTCTTTTTGTATGGACTCTACATGAGCATTACGGCACTTCTTGTGTGGTATTCTCACACCAACAACTTAGTTGATATCGCGGAGAGTTTGCTTGGGACTTCACGGTATCCGCAGGGGATTTTGCAACGCGCTCCATTTATCATCGCGAGCATCTTTGTCCCATTTTTCTTGATCATCAATGTGCCAAGCAAAGCCCTCTTGCATAGGATGACAGAAGCTGATGTTGTATCACTTGCGCTGGTGAGCGTTGGGACGTTTCTTTTTTCCCGCTTCTTTTGGCGATATGCCCTGCGTTTTTATACCGGTGCTGGAGGGTAAATGGTATACTACTTAGAACCTATCTCTAAACCTGCATTCTGCTGCAATCCTGCAGAATTCGGTAAAAAAGAATGTTTGTCACTCCTTGATGTATATGCAATTACACCATCGTCCTGCCAAACACTTTTTTACTCGAATCTGACAGTCTTTCGTGACGAAAGGAAGTTCAGAGACAGGTTCTAGATCGGAAGAGCGTTTGGTATGTGTTGCACGTACCAAAAACGCGAGAGAAGGAAGTGTCCTGTGAATCCAGTTATGATTGGGTTTTTGATTGCTTTGCTGGGTGCAGTCATGATGGGCTTGGCTAAGTATGAAATACAGTTTGTCGTAGGATTGGGATTGGTAGTCATTGGGATATTTGTGATTATCTCGAATCTCTACCCAACCGAACCCAAACCTTTGCCTACACCTGTACCAGTCGTCATTGTGACTTCCACGCCGACTCCATCTGCTACGGCAGATGCTTTTCGATAGCGCTTGGCCCCTGGCTTCAGGGGCCTCTTTTTTATCCTATAGTTGTTTATTTACTCATGAAAGAGTACAATACCTCTATTGTCCGTGATTTCTTGACATTCCCGTCAAATGAAATCGAAAAAGGAATGAAAAGGTGAATGATTCAAATACCTTTGACATGATCTTAGTGGTTGGTATGGCAATCATCAGTGTAGTTGGGGCGTTGTACGTCCTAGCGAAGAAGAAAAATCTCGAGGGCAAAATGGTTGCAGCTGCTTTATTGCTCCTTGGTCTCTTCATGGTAGGGGGAGCATTATCCCTTTCTGAGGGGATGAAGGAAGAGCAATCGGCGTTAAGCCAGTTTGCGATCGAGCTGAACAGCTCAGATGTTCAGCAAAACAGTGCACCACTGAAGGAGAATGACGGTAGCATAATCTACCACCTCACTCTTCATGGGACGCCATATATTGGCGAGTGCGACAGCAATACCGTTTGCACTGTGTACGCACTGTCGGCGGTGACCCCGCCCACAAAGTGACATCTGGCCCTCTGTCAACAACAGGGGGCTTTTTTTTACCCCAAAATCCTTTATAATATCCTATATCGATGGAATGTTCTCTCTAACACGCCGTTAGGAGAATCAGAAAAGAGGTATATCTCTCATGTCGATGATTGCTGTTATTTGGGAATTTGTTGCTTTTGGGGTTACGGCATTTGGCGTAGTCATCCTGGCTACAGCGAAAAGTGCAGGTGATCGGACGGTAGCGCTACTCGTCGCTCTGTTGGGAGCAGCCACTTTTATAGCTGTTTTGAGCACGTATGGTCCGGTGGGGGATCAAACAGCGCAGCTCGCCTTTATCCAGGAATCTGGTTCTTCGAGCGTAACGCTGGAGCCTGATTCCAAAACAGGTGCGGAAGTATATCAGTTGACCGTGAATGGTCGGCAGGCTGTGGGTGTGTGCTTAGCCGGAGAGGCGACGCCATGTCACTTATATCTTCCGTATCCGCCGACGCCAACCCAAGCGCCACAGTAATGCATGGCCCTCCGTTTATAACGGGGGGCTTTTTTATATCCCCAAATGGATAGATTATCCCATATTTGATAAATTCGCTGTCTGGGGGTATACTCTGCAGTATCGTTGGCGAGATCCTAGCAAGTGTGAGTAGGATTCTCCAAAGAAGGTTAAAACGATGTCTTTGCTCGCAGTGTTTTTTATTGTCCTAGGGCTGCTTCTTGCTTCCTCAGGTGGAATGTTAGCTATTGGAAGCAATGAAGCTTCTGTTGTTAAATTTGGACTTATAGTGCTTGTGTTTGGTGGTTTGATCGCATGGTATGTTGTTATCACGAATATTCCACCTGACGCTCAAACGGCACAGTTGACATTGATCCAGCAATCCGGATCTGCAAATGTCACGTTAGAGCCCAACATTCAAACAGGAGCCGAAGTGTTTAACGCAACGGTCAACGGGAAAGAGGCAACAGTTCTGTGTATCAAAGGCGATACGCCATCTTGCAAGCTCTTTTTGCCGTACCCGACGCCCACCCTCTCTCCATCTTGATTGGGTTTTCGCCCTCTGTTT
>PSRQ01000060.1 GCA_003176165.1 Candidatus Cerribacteria bacterium 'Amazon FNV 2010 28 9' | reverse complement strand
AATCTCAATGCCCTCGCAGAAGAATATCTTCGGCTAAGTCTTCATGGTATGAAAGCCAGGGATAATTCTTTTGACTGTGAAATTAAGCGAGACCTGGATCCATCTATAGAGTCAATAAACGCAATTCCTCAGGATTTGGGAAGAGTATTTCTGAATTTATACAATAATGCATTCTATTCGATGAACGAAAAAAAGAAAAGGTTGGGAGATGATTTTCATCCCCAGCTTTCCCTTTCTTCAAAAAAAGCTGACCATACAGTAGAGATTCTGATCCGTGATAATGGTATGGGCATTCTCCAAAAAAATATCGACAAGATCTTTCAGCCATTTTTTACGACAAAGCCTGCAGGTCAGGGAACCGGATTAGGGCTATCACTTGCATACGACATTGTCGTTAATGAGCATGGGGGATCTATTACGTTAAATCCAAAGGAGGTCGAGAATGTAGAATTTATCATTTCACTCCCAATAAAAGAAAATAATTAGTTAGATAAATGACTAAATATGCTCTTCTCTTTGTAAGCCTTCTTATTGCGAATGCCCTATGTGGGCAAAGGTATATTGACAGCCTTCGAAATGAACTTGCTTTTGCAAAAGAGGACAGTGATAAGGTGAATTCCCTGGTCAGGATGGCGGATTATTTTTCGCAAACAAATGCCGATAGCACCGCATGCTATTCAAACAAGGCGATCATTCTAGCAAAAAGAATTAGATATCCCAGAGGCATTCTAATGGCCCGGATCTCTGTATTCTTCAGTTTTTTAACAAGGGCCGACTATCCTAAAGCGCTAAAAATCGCGCAAGACAATCTGATATTGGCCGAAGCCTTGCCATACAATAGAATTTTTGATATGGCTTATATCCATATCAACCTGGCAGCAGTAAAATATGCAATGGGCGATACAATCCAGAATAGGTTAGAACTTCAGGAAACAGACAGGTTGTATAAAGTCTCGGGCAATAATGACGGTGATCTATGGAGTGCAATTCATAATCAGGCAATGAATTATCAAAGGAAAAAGAATAAAGACTCCGCGCTGTTCCTCGAACACCAAGCCATGGAATTGGTAAAAAAAGCACCTTTCCGAAAAACCTACTCAAGCCTTGCATCTGCTTATTTAGCCAAAATGTATTTGGACTATGGAATGCTCAATGCAGCGAGACATTATTATCAGCAGGGTCTCGAACAAGCAAAATTTTATGGAGCTGCATACCTGGAGGCCAGAATTAATATGAACCTCATGCAATTTTGTATTAAATCCAATCAAAAAGATTCCGCAATCTATTTTGCAGACAATGCACTTGCCATTTGTAAAAAATATCATTTTGGGGATTATGCATCAACGGTAGCAGATAGTCTCTATAGAATTTTTGAGGAAAAGGGAAAGACAGATAGTGCGCTGCGGTACATGAAAATCATGATGGCTGCTAAAGACAGTATTTTCAGCCAGGCCAAAATGCAAGCCTTTCAACGGCTAATCTCTGAAAACGATCAAAGGCAAAGAGAAGCGGAAGTGGAACGGGAAAGATTACAAAGTAAAATCAAATTATACACTTCCCTAAGTGGCATTGCGATATTCCTGGTAATATCAGCCATCCTATATCGAAACAACAGGCAAAGAAAAAAAGCTTACGCCATCATCCGCAATCAGAAACAGGAAACCGAAATCCAGAAAGCAAAAGTGGAAGAAGCGTATCAGGAGTTAAAATCTGCCCAGCGGCAACTTATCCAATCTGAGAAAATGGCCTCGCTTGGGGAAATGACAGCGGGCATAGCCCATGAAATCCAGAACCCGCTAAATTTTGTGAATAATTTTTCCGAACTGAATGGCGAACTCATTGAAGAAATGGAAAGGGCACTGAAGATCGGAAATCAGGCTGAAGCAGTTGCGCTGGCCGGGAATATCAGGCAAAACATGGAAAAGATTAATCAGCATGGCAAGAGGGCTCAGGGGATTGTTACGGGCATGCTCCAGCATTCCAGGACTACGGCCGGGGAAAAGCAGCAGCCTACGGATATTAATGCCTTAGCCGAAGAATATCTTCGGTTAAGCCTCCACGCTATGAAGGCAAAAGACAGTGGATTTGAATGTAAGATCGGTCAGGACATGGACCCGTCGATCGGGAAAATCAATGTAATACCTCAGGATCTTGGGAGAGTATTTTTGAATATTTTCAATAATGCTTTCTATGCGGTTGGTGATAAAAAAAAGAAGCTGGATAATGGTTTTGAGCCGGAAGTTTTCCTAAGAACCAAAAAAAAGAACGATCAGATAGAAATCTGCATTCGCGACAATGGATCCGGAGTATCTCAAAAAAACATTGAAAAGATTTTCCAGCCCTTTTTTACCACCAAGCCCACCGGGCAGGGAACGGGCCTGGGCCTGTCTCTCGCCTACGATATTATTACCAAAGAACATAATGGAAAAATTTCTGTTCAAAGCGGGGAGGGTGAGTATGCAGAATTTCTGATCGTACTATCAACAAGCGGGAATCCTTACATTTAGGTATGCTGAAATGTCTTCTCATTCCGGCTTTTTTCAGCTTAAGCCTTTTAGCAAGGGCCCAGGATGCATTAATTGACAGCCTCCGTCATGAAATCGTGAGGGCAAAAGATGATACCAGCAAAATAATCTTAGAGGCAGCAATCGCAAACTATTATGCCTGCTACGATCCCGATAGTTCATTTTATTATGGAATGAAAGCACTGCAGGCTGCCCAATCTGCGAAATATCTTTACGGACAGGTATCAGCATACAGTGCACTCTTCTTTCATGCTCAAATTATAGGCGACTACGCCACGGCACTGGAAACCCAGTTGAAGGCCATCCCCATAGCCGAGCGAATGCCCAACAGGAAATGGGAATCCCTTGCGTTGGAACACATGAGTATTGGCTTTATATACCGGATCATGGGCCGTTTCCCTGAGACTATGTCGGAGCATCGCAAAGCCGTGGAATGCATTCAGCAATCCCGTCAGTCTTTCCTGTTAATCATTCACTCATACCTTGGCGTTAGCCTGAGTTATCTCGATCAAAGGCAGCCGGATTCTGCAAAAACGAGTTTCGATATGACCTGCAGGATGATTGCTGATTTCTTAGGAACGGACAACGTAGACTCCGCCCTCTGGAACATCTGGCCCTACCTGAACTGGCGTGACAAGCGTTCATGGACCATGGTATTCGCCGGCAAGGGTGCAGTTTTTGAGGCAGAACGGCAATATTCTTCAGCGGAAGAATCCTACAGGGAAGGCATCAGGAATTATTTCAGTTACCCGCACTACGATAACCAGTATTTTTTGATGCGCAACTATATCAGTCTGGCCCGCATTCTGCTGAATGCGGGTAAGACAGACTCCTGCATTTACTATACTGGTCTTGCGTTTCAAACAAGCCGGAAAAATAATTTTCTGCATTATGAACTGAATGCGGCCAAACTGTTGGCCCAGGCATACCAGGTAAAAAAAATGGCTGACAGCGGCGTCAGATATTTAACTATTGCCATGATCATTAATGACAGCATATTTAGTCAGGCCAGACTTCGCCAATTTCAGGCAATTAGTTTTTCAGAACAGCAGCGTGAACAGGAAATGGCCGCAGCAAAAGAAAGATATCAAAGCCAGACCAGGCTGTATGGTTTACTGGGCGTGCTATTCGTGTCCCTCCTGATAGCAGGTATCCTTTACCGTAATAATCGTCAGAAACAGAAAGCCAATATTCTTCTTAATAAGCAAAAGCTGGACATTGAAAATGCATTATCTACTTTGAAGGACACCCAGAACCAGCTTATTCATGCGGAAAAAATGGCTTCCCTCGGTGAACTGACCGCGGGCATTGCACACGAAATTCAAAATCCGTTGAATTTTGTCAATAATTTTTCCGAAGTGAATACAGAGCTTTTTAATGAAATGGAAATTGAATTCAAGCATGGTAATCCAGACGAGGCGTTCGCGATCGCAGGTAGTATCAGGCAAAACCTGGAGAAAATTAACGAACATGGAAAGCGGGCGGATTCTATTGTCAAAGGCATGTTGATGCACTCCCGCGTGCATACCGGCCAAAAAGAACTCACCGATCTTAATGCCCTCGCTGATGAATTCCTGCGATTAAGCTACCATAGCATGCGTGCAAAAGATAAATCATTCAATTGTGAGATCAGCACAGACTTCGATCCAGGGCTCTGCCAACTTAACCTGGTGCCCCAGGACATAGGAAGTGTATTCATGAACATTTACAATAATGCATTCTATTCTATATCTCAAAAGCAAAAAAAGCAGAATGGAGGATACAAACCACAGTTGGAGGTGAGGACGAAAAAAAACAAGGATACTATTGACATCTCCATCCGTGACAATGGTTTGGGGATTCCGCATGAGATTGCCGGAAAAATTTTCCAACCTTTTTTTACAACCAAACCCACGGGACAGGGAACAGGTCTGGGGTTATCGCTTGCTTATGATATCGTAGTAAATGAACATGGGGGAACAATCTCCCTGAATACAGAAAAAGCGGACTGCACAGAATTCTTAGTCACGCTTCCAATCCGTTGAGATAAACCAGGATATCAGGCGAATTTCCGGAATTTATCCTACCTTATTAGAGGCTTCCCAACTGACAACTGAGATTACTCCTGGACCAGTATAATTTTGTCAAGTCTTGAAGAAACTTTTTTTCATCTTGCTAATTGCCCCGGCATCCTTTTCGGGTGTTGCTCAGCGGGGGTTTCTAGACAGCCTGAGGGAACAGCTGGATCATTCCCAAGGAAATAATTTTGCCAGGGTTATAGCGCTTGGAAACATGGCAGATTACTATGCATTCGTCCAATTTGACAGTTGCTCTCTATACTCATCAAAGGCTCTTGAGCTGGCCAGACAGCTAAATTATCCCTATGGTATGTATCTGGCACATTTAAGTATTTTCCATGGTATGAATTGCCAGGGCAATTATCCGAAGGCGCTGGACGCAGCACTAAATCTCCAAAAAGCAGCTGACGAGCTGCAAACAAATGGCTCCGAGTATAAACCCGTTACATCATACTTTCCCGGAGTTCTTTACAGAGCAATGGAAGATTATCCAAATGCAATCCTGAAGTTCCATGAATCTATTGAGTTGCAAAAAAAACTAGGGCCCATTGAAGAGATTTATGCCAGTTACTCCCAACTCGGAAATATCTATTTGCGCCTCGGGAAGCTTGATTCAGCCATGTATTATGCCAGGATAGGATATGAACTTGGAAAGAAGACTCATCTTTACCCACAATTTTATTCACTTGCGATAGGAGCTCTGGGAAACATTCAAGCAGCAGTGAATCACAATGATGAGGCCCGGCAATTGCTTCTTACGGGCCTCGCACATAGCAGGCGATTTGGTAATGCATATTTCGAAGCATTGAATTGTAATCATCTTGCAGGCTTATACTCAAAAATAGATCTCAGGGATTCCGCGCTTGAATATGCTCATCGGGCTTTGCAAATATGCCTCTCCCGTCATTTCCCCGAGTTTGCTATTGCTTCGGCAAGGATCCTCGCGGGAATTTATGATAGAGAAAAAAATACTGACAGCTTACTAAAATATACGCGGCTAATGCAGTCGGCCAGAGACAGCATATTCAGCCAGGCACGAGTAAGAGAATTTCAACAAACAGCATTTCGGGAAATTCAGAGATTGCAGGAACTCAATGCGGAAAAGGAAAGAAATCAAAATAGAGTCAGGACCTATTCACTAATTGTTATTCTGTTCTTCTTGTTGACCCTGGCTTATATCCTCTATCGGAATGCAACACGTAGAAAGAAAGATGCCGCGAGTATTCAAAAGGCATATGACGAATTAAAGTCCACGCAATCCCAGTTAATTCAATCAGAAAAGATGGCCTCGCTGGGTGAATTAACTGCTGGGATAGCACATGAGATTCAAAATCCTTTAAATTTTGTAAATAACTTTTCCGAAGTCAACCAGGAATTATTCGATGAAATGGAAACAGAATTTAAGAACGGCAATGCAACAGAAGCTTATGCCATTGCTTCTAATATCCGGCAAAATCTTGAAAAAATTAACCAGCATGGAAAGCGTGCAGAATCCATAGTAAAAGGGATGTTATTGCATTCCCGCGCAAGTACCGGTCAAAAAGAACCCACTGATCTTAATGCACTGGCGGATGAATATCTCCGATTGAGTTATCATGGCATGCGGGCAAAAGATAAATCCTTTAATTGTGAGATCAGGACGCAATTCGATCCAACCACGAGTAAAGTCAACATCATACCTCAGGATATTGGAAGAGTGATGATGAATCTTTATAATAATGCTTTTTACTCGCTGGCAGAAAAAATGAAGAAACAGGGAAATGATTTTGGGCCTTTATTGGTTGTTAAAACAAGCCATGAGAAGAGCAAAGCAGAAATTCTTATCCGGGATAACGGACTTGGAATTGCCCCTGAAATATTGGGGAAAATTTTTCAGCCATTTTTTACAACCAAGCCAACAGGTCAGGGAACAGGGCTGGGGCTGTCTCTGAGCTATGATATTATAACCAAGGAACATTCAGGATCTGTATCGGTTGAATCGAGGCCGGGTGAAGGAGCTGAGTTCAAGATTCAATTGCCCCTTTTCTGAATAACCCATTTGCGCTATGATCAGAAATCTATTCATATCGATGATTTTGATGGCCAGCATGAATTTTTCTTTGGCGCAGGACAGCCACATTGATAGTGTAAAGGAAGAACTGCGAAGAAGTCAAAATGATACTGCAAGAATTGCCCTGCTTTCTGACCTTTCTGTTGCCTATCAGCAAATAAGGCCTGATAGTTCTTACAAATACTCCAACATGCTGCTGGAGATTTCCCGCAAGCTTCACTATCCACTTACAGAAGCTTTTGCCTTTAGCCGAATTGCTTATTCCCTGATTGATCTTGGGCAATATCCAAAATCATTACAGGCAATTCATGAAGGGGTAAAGCTCGCGGAGGACCCGGCCAGTGAAAAAAATATTTTGCCAGATAAATATGCCAGCAGTGAAGAATACCATGATTTTAAACTCAATCCCCGATTGCACCGGCTAAACGCACTCGCAGAACTCTATCAAATCGAGGGCATATTGTATTCAAACATGTACAATCCCCGTAAGGAAATGCAACTCGATTCGCAGGTGCTGGCATTGGTTGACCAAACGGGAAATCTCCGACTGAAATGCAGGGCCCAAATCACCTTAGGTATTGCACATACCAGATCAGGGTCATTGAATTCGGCCTTACAACTTATGGATAGCGCTTATAGCCTCGCTTCAAAACTGAATTTTAGCAGATTTGTTGGCAGCATTCTACTCAATTACGGGAGAATATACAGGGCAATGCACAACAAAGAAAAAGCGTCTGACTATTTCAGGGAAGCTATTAAACAGGGCCGGGTGGAATATCCGCGAGCGGTAGCGGCTGCCAATATCGATAATTCCGGACTTTTTCCCCTGCCTGCCTATAAAGATTCTGCCTTATTTTATGCCTATAACGGCCTCGAAACAGCGAAAATGTTGGATGTCCCCGAACTTATTCTAAGAGCCTATGATACGCTGGGCAGAATTTATCGCGCGATTGGCAAGAACGACAGTGCAGTTAAATACATGGCATTAGTAATTAGAATGAAGGATAACCTTTTTAATACGAGGCAGACCCAGCAATTTCAAAACATCGAGTATGCCCAGCAACAAAAAGAACAGGAACTCCAGAATGCGCAGAAATCATTTAAAAACCGTCTGATTTTATATGGAGTATTAACCTGGGCCATTATATTCCTGGTTATTGCTGCCATCCTTTGGAGAAATAACCGTAATAAACAAAAAGCATATGCTTTACTGCAGCAGCAAAAACATGAAACGGAAAATCAAAAGAACAAGGCCGAAAGCACGCTGAAAGAATTGAGAGCAACGCAGGCGCAGTTGATACAATCGGAAAAAATGGCTTCACTGGGCGAAATGAGTGCAGGCATTGCTCATGAAATTCAGAACCCGCTAAATTTCGTAAATAATTTTTCAGAACTCAATTCAGAATTGATCAGCGAATTAAAATCCGGACTCAGGCAGGAATCTCTTTCGGCTTCCGGTTATAAGCTGAGTACTGATATCCTGCGTAACCTGGAGGAAAATTCAAAGAAAATCACTCATCATGGAAAGAGGGCTGACGCTATTGTCAAAGGCATGTTACAACATTCGAATTTGAGTTTGTCCAAAAAAGAGCTGTCTGATATAAATGAGCTTACTCAGGAATACCTCAAATTTTGCTACCACAGCTATCGGGTCAAAGACAAGAATTTTTATTGTGAAATAAAGTGCAGTTTTGATGCAGATCCTGCTGAAATATATGTTGTGCCGCAGGATCTGGGAAGAGTCCTGCTAAACCTGTTCAATAATTCTTTTTATGCCATGGCTGGAAAAATGCGCATAGATAAAGACTATGTACCTCAGTTGGAAATAAAGACTGCACTTGTTGAGAACACTATAGAAATAACAATCAGGGACAATGGTCCCGGCATTCCGGAAAAAATCAGGGAAAAAATCTTCCAACCATTTTTCACAACCAAACCGGCAGGTCAGGGTACTGGCTTAGGACTTTCACTTGCTTATGACATTATAACAAAGGAACACGGCGGTACTATTGGAATTGAATCAAGGGAGGGTGAGTATGCGGAATTTGTGATCCGGCTTCCGCAAAATGAAACTTCCTCATAGATAATGAAAAAAATTATTATATCGCTAACTTTTATTATTCTGACGACAAATTCATTTGCGCAGCGATATTATGACAGCCTTCATCA
>PSRQ01000023.1 GCA_003176165.1 Candidatus Cerribacteria bacterium 'Amazon FNV 2010 28 9' | reverse complement strand
AAGCCGTTCTTCTTTTGACAAGTGAACCAATTGAAGCAAGTGATCCAAAATGGCTTGAAAATTCGTAAATTGAAAATTGTAAATTGCTCTTACTTCTGTCCGACCGCCCAAAAGGCATAGGAGATAAACAGGATCAGTAAGAAGACAAATAAAATCACCCAACGAAATGGGTCTTTGTCCTTCTCTTCTTTCCTTGAAGCGGTAGAATGGCGCGGTTTGTGTTCGCTTGAACTGAGAGTGCGTTTCTTTTTCTTCTTCTCGTCGTCTTTTTTTGATTTGGGCATATACAACTCCCTTTCTCCCCTTTCGAAGGGGAGAATACAAGAGGGGTTGGTGCTTTTAATGAATACCAACCACCCCTACCCCCTCCTTCGAAAGGAGGGGAAGTAGACACTAACTTCCTTCTACCGTATGTACCTTTTCAACAATGAGATCCACGACCTGTTCGATCGAAAGCGTACTCGTATCAATCACCCACGCATCAGGGACGATGTGTAAGGGATCGACATCACGCTCCATATCACGCTTATCGCGCTCGAGTAAATCCGTATGAATCTGTTCAAACGTCACATCCTGGCCTTTTTCAAGTAGTTCAATATGTCTTCGTCGCGCCCGCTCGGTATCTGTGGCAGTCAAAAATATTTTTAATTGTGCATCAGGCAACACACGAAACGTAATATCGCGTCCTTCCATGACCACACTTTGCGTCTTCGCAATCTCTTGTTGTTGGCGGACTAGTTCTGCACGCAAGTTTTTGTGCGCGGCGACGATAGAAGATCCTTGGCTCACTTGTTCTGTGCGAATCTTCCATGACACATCCTCGCCATCGAGCAACACGGTCGTCAATCTTCCGTCTTGTTCTTCAACAGTTGGTGCATGCATCCCAATCGTATGCTTTTTCACTTCTTCGACAATCTTTGCTTCCTCTGCAAACGGAATGTTGGCGCGCAAAGCGATGAGCGCCGAAGCTCGATACATCGCTCCCGTATCAACATAGAGAAACTGGAGACGCTGTGCGATCAGACGACTCACTGTCCCTTTCCCTGCGGCGACCGGACCATCGATCGCAATTTGAAAAACTCCGTTAGTCATAGTTCTTAGTACCCCAACACTGTATCCTATCAAAATTGACCATCTGGGAAAAGTATGAATGAAATCTGAAAGAAAGTTGCAAGAAAATGCTATAGTAGAGCGCATGAACAAAAACGAACTTCATCCTATCCATCAAGAATCGATGAATAGTCTTGCCAGGACAATTTGCCGGTTGCGACCAAGTGAGGTAAAAACACGCTTCCTTCCTCCGTCCATTCTTCTTTCATACTGCGGGGAGAACGGCTACTTTGACGCTACCACATTCATCCAAGACCTGCGTATCTATACCCTGCTCTTTGCCAAGCTCAATGAAAAAGGTCTGTTTTTCAATCCATCTCGCCAAGATCGATTGCACATCGCCGTGATTGATAATGAACTTATCCAACTGCATCGCCTTCCCCACACAACGGATGCCTTGGAACAAACGTACGAAGAAATATTCCCTTTGAGACAATAGTTATAGTTGAAGTAACCCTGCCTTTGCGCCCATCTGCATGACCACACCAGTGGCATTATCAATCGCAAACGACAGAGCTTCTTCATGCGATTTGCCCCGCAGTATTGAGCCTGTGTAGCCAGCGGCAAATGCATCTCCCGCCCCAGTTTCATCAACTACATTTTCCAGTTTTTCTGCTTGGTAGCTCGAATCTCCAGAGGTTGACAAAGTTTGTCCTCCATCTTTGCCTTTCGTAATGACGATAGTCTTGGCTACTTGGCGCACAAGCGTTTCTTGCGATGCAATACCTTTCCATTCACTATCATTCACAAAGAGAACGTCGGTAAAGAGCTCCTGTTTATTGGGTGCGCGTAAAAACACATCCTCTGCTTCCATTTTCGATGGATTCCAAGACAGGAAAATAGTATTCAACTTACAAAACTGCATGATGGCAAGGATCACTTGCGTATTCCCAATGGAAGACAGATGAATCGCCTTCACTCCTTTGAGTGTGTCAAAGGGAATATTTTCTTTGGTCAAATGATGTGCGGCCCCCCGAAACGTGAGGGCAGTACGTGAACCATCGTTGGCAACAAGCACTGCAGAAATCCCTGTTCGCTCCCCTTCGCGATGAACGAGCAGTGAACGATCTACTTTTTCTTTGATAAGATCGTCCACGATGATTTGCGCTGGCACATCAATGCCAAGTTCGACAATACATGCGGTCTTCAAGCCCTGGCGTGCAAACGAGACAGCAGTATTTGTCCCTGCCCCCCCAGAAGCAAGCACGGCATCTTCCACGTTTTGTTTGCCACCATACATCTCGCAGAGCATCAGCTCTTCATGCACGGGTGTGATCGTAAATTGACTCGAGCGCAGCAGCACATCCAATACCCCACTCCCAATCGAAACAACATCAAAGCTCATACATTCAGGGTAAAGGGTTTAGGAAGAAGGGTCAAGAGAATGTTACCTAGTAAAGCGAAGTGTCGAAAGGATTGTTGTAAATATATCTATAGTGCTTTTCACATTATCTTGAGGGACACTTATCGTAATACTGTTAAAAGGAACTCCCGATGGTTCTTCATTTATAAGAGACATAAAAAAAGGAGAACCATTTTTTATCCATTTTCGAAGAGTAAAGGTTTTCCCTCCATATACAACTGTTTCGTCTACTAAACTATCAGCGGCAGGGCCATCTCCTCCACCGCTATTAATATTCATTGTGTACATTTTTCCTCGATCGGAAAAAAGTAAGTTCCCCGTATTAGGATACGCTGTCCAGGTGGGAGGATACTGTAGGGAAAGCGTATTATTGGTATCTACATATGTCTTCCAATTCGAAGTATCTACTTGGGAATTTATAAATTGGAGAGTCGAAAGAATTTGGTCAAATTCTTGGTCAGAAACTGTTGGTTGACCCCCATTTGATGAATCACTGTTGCGCACGTCAAAATAAAATTGGCTTCCAACCATCCAACATGCTTGAGTCGGGGATCGCTTGTAACCAACCACCTCTCCAACAAACGGAGCCATCGTACTCGTTGGCGTAGTTAGATTCATGTTTTGAGAACTATCAGGTTTTTGTAGATGTGAGCAATTGAGATCATAATTCTCCTGCACAGCATCTGAAAACTGACTAAGAGAAATGACATAATGACCTTGGTTATTGAGAAGATCCAATTCTTTTACTTTCGAACTCATTTTTGCTGTTAATTCTGGAGGGACTTTTATCGAAAAATTGATGTCACTATTTGTGTATGTCTTCCAATTCGCTGTCGGATCAACGGTTGGAGTCGGAGTAGAGGTTGAAGCTGGCATCGACGTTGAAGTAACCTGCGCCAACTGTTTTTTCAGCTGCATATTTTGATACGCGAAAAATGCAACAGCACCCAAGGCAATTGCTGCGATAAGTCCCCCAATCACAACAGGAACTCGATTTGAAGGATGTGGTTCGAGAACTGGAGATTGAATTTCAGGAGAAATTTCAGGTTGGGCAGATGGGGTTGTATCCATATCTATAGTATACAATGCTTCAAAGCTTTTTCTCAGCAACTTACAGTTGCCTTGTTTTAAATGGAGGATATTGAGTTGTCCGCTGCTTCATCTCTTCTTCAAACTCATCAAAAATATAGAGCATTTCTTGGGCTGTATTGGCAATCTTAAATACTTTCATCTCTGGCCCTTCAATCAAAAAGTGCTTAGTGATCACATCCACCACATCCTGCCACCACCCACCGTAGAGAACAAATGGCTTGTGATGGCCGTAGTAGAGATGTGCGAGCAGCCAGGTAGTCGCCCATTCTGAAAGAGTGCCAGTTCCACCACGGAAAATGACAAACGCATCGGCGTTGTCCATGAGCGTGAACATGCGCTCGATATAGTTTTTCGTTTTGATTTCTTTGTCGACGACGTTCCCCTGAAATCGACCTTCGTAGTATGTGGCATCTACAGGGTTAAACGTGACTGCAAGCGTCTGACCTCCCACGGATTTTGCCCCCAGTGTCGCTGCTTGCATCACGCCCGGACCACCACCATCCACGATGAGTTTCCCCTCCTGCGCCAAAAGTTTTGCCGCCTCAAATGCATCTTTATACAACTCACTGTCAGGTTTGATATCAGCAGATCCAAAGATCGCTACTCGTTTGATGTAGGGAGAGTATTTCGCAGCTGGGACATTGGCTTGAACTTGCATAGATAGAGCAATAGAGAATATAGCTTAGAGAAACATGTTTTTGTCATCTCGACCGTGTCTGGTTTTAACCAGACAGTGGAGAGATCTTTTTGCCTTCTGACCACAGATTTCTCGACTTCGCTCGAAATGACATACTATTCATCTTATGCCGTGCGCTGCAGTTTCTCAATCGCCTCTTGAAGGTCTGTTGCATTCCACAGAGCACTTCCAACAACAAGCGCATCGGCTCCAGAATCAATCACATCAATTTCTGTGCGTGTGTTAATTCCCCCATCAGCCAACACTTCAATATGTTCGAGTCCTTTTTCTTCCAACACCTGTTTGATTTCGCGAATATGCTTGAGTGCTTTTTCTCCTCCAAATGGTCGCCCCTGCGCCCCCGCTTGAATATCCATGACTTGAATCATATCTAACGAACCCAACACCTGCGGATCGAGTTCTTCAATTGGCGTCGTTAAATCGATCGAAAGCCCCACACGCAAGTTATAACTCTTCACGTGCTCGACAAATGCGTGCTGCGAGCTCATGTGTTCGATCTGCGCGATGATGCCACGGATATGTGGAACTTGGGAACATTCCACCACATCATTGATCGGATCATTGGTCATCAAGTGAATATCGATATCAATCGTTTCATTGTGAAACTGCAGTAAATCGATCGGAGAAACAGTCGTCTCATCACTAAACTCTGCGTCAACAATATCAACCTGCACTCGTGTAAGCTCCGTTTCATTTTGCACACGGTCGAGTTGTGATTGGATTGTTTCAGTTGAATCAGAAAGGATTGCAGGAATGATGGTCATAGTGGATACATTATACCAAGGGCAACATCAAGAAAAACGCTAGGAGTTACTTTCGAGGATCTTCTTAATATCTGGCTTTTTATATCCTGGTGGCTTGATGACTTTGCCATGTTCATTGAACTTGATCACACCATCCACTGGGATCTTGCTCATATTGCTCTTATGTACGGCATCAAATACAGCGTCGAACTTGTCGGCCAATCCAAACGCCCCTACTGTCCCAAATGTCGTGTACACAACATCAGCCAGTTCTTTAGCCAGATCCTCAATCGGTTCATTGCGGTAAATCGCAGCGATCAGTTCATTAAATTCTTCCAGCATGATACGCACTCGTCTATCTTTAATATTGTCAGGGATATCAATCGTGGGATCAGTTCTCCATTCATGATCGGTCTTATCGTGAAATTCTTTGAGTTGTGCCAGCTGTTTGTGCATGGGTTCATTTTTCTTCATTTTTCATTTCTTCGATCCGGCGCTTGTGACGTTCTTCTTCCGAAAACATCGTGGTCAAAAAGGTTGCAATCGCTTTGCGCGCGTTGTCTTCACTCACCCATCGGGAACCAATAGCAATAATGTTGGCATCCAAATGCTCCCTTGCTTGGCGCGCGGTTGCCTCATCGATCACATTTACCGCGCGAATACCGTTCTCTTTGTTGGCGGCGATCGTCATCCCTCCACCTGATTTACAAAACAAGATTCCACGATTGATGGGACTCTGACGGACGGCTTTTGATACAGCTTGTGCAAACAAGGGATAGTCGTCGGTTTGATCTATAGGAGCATTGTCACCCAAATCCTCAACATCAAAGCCTAATTCTTTAATCCACTCTTTCGCTTTTTGTTTGAGTTCAAATCCCCCATGATCAGAGCCAAGGTATACCATATGCGCCAAGATTATCCCAGGAAGAGTGAGGAATCAAGGAGGAAAAGCTCTTTTTCTCTGGTATACTATCTTTCTAACGTGGAGAGATCGCATAGAGGCCGAGTGCCACCGCTTGGAAAGCGGTTGGGGGCGTAAGCCCCACGAGGGTTCGAATCCCTCTCTCTCCGCAGACTGAGAAACCGAGTATGACGCGGTTTTTTAGTCTGTTGATGAAAGAGGTTATGTGGCTTTAGCCAGAATCTGACGGCGAGCACAACGTGCCCGCCTAATCCCGTAGGGACCTCTCTCTCCGCTGGCTTAGCTCACAATTTCAGAATCTCAAACGAAGAATGTACGTTTACCCAAAGAAAACCTGCTGTTCTATTCCATATTCTGCCATTCTTCTTCCTGCTTCTTTCAAAAGAGGATTTAACACATTCCAAGCTTCTACACCGACCAATTCAAAATTCGTATCCTCATCAAAACGATCCGCTTGTTCCAACTCTCCAGTTTTTAACAACTCTTTATATCTCTTCCGAAGAGCAACGTACTCCGCTACTCCCTCAAGTGCACTAAAAATCTCCTCTATCAGTACTGCATTCTCATTTAAAAATGCATCCCATTGCAGAGCATACAATTGCTCTGCCTTTTTAAGATACGTATCACTCATCATGCGCTGAGGATCTGTTAAGGCGACTTTTTTCGCTTCAAACAACATGTAGAAGTTATTTCCGTATTGATGATGTTCTTGTGACATACCTATATCTTACCAAAGTGATACAATCCTTTCTCGTATGGCTGAGCTTTCTCGCAGAGATTTTCTCAAGTTCATAAGAAATGTAGGGATGATGTATGCATTACATGACGTCCTTCCTTTGCTCGAGGTAACAGCAGAAACAATAGAGCTTGGCACTTTTGATCCCAATTTCCCTCCTCTTTCACCAACAGATCTTGCCCTCGTTCTCCAACAAGCTCGTCTTGAATTTCCTGCGCAACAACACGTTCTCATTCTGCTCTATGAACAGTTGGTGGGAGTCCTTGTGGCACAAACACATGGCGTGTGGACCGCATCGCATCAATTCCCAATTGGACTCGCTAGTCTCTACAATCGGCTACGAACGTCATCCATACTCACACCTTTTTTTAAGGGATCTCTTCAAAAGGGTACTGACAACACAAACACAAGTTATCCGTTTGTCTTCCCTTCTTCAACAAGTCCACAACTCACACTTACGCAACAGGAATCTGCAACGCAGCTAACCAATACTGCTGTCGGTAATGTGGAAGTTGCTCCGGAAGTATTTTCTCTTTTTTCTGATTTGTCTTCTTTACCTGCAGTACTTATTCCCAATCCGTATATCAATATTGATGAGTTCTTTTCAACACCACTTCGCTTGGCGCGGGAATATTACTCGACCCACGACCTTCCTAAACCACCCGCTATCCAAAAAGCCATCGACGAAGATCACTGGATCTATGAACATCCAGGGCTACGAGAAATTGAACATACGGGAAATATCACTCCATCCTATGCCCCATTTATAGAAGATGACACATATGAAGCCGTACTCACTGTCAATATTTTTGACGGGACCGCAAGTGTCTATACATTCGACACGCATCATCAGCCAACACTCTCACACACCTATCCATCGTTGGTCGGTGCTCGCTTGCCCCGCGTACCAGCACTCGAGCAAAGTTTAGCAAAGTCGATGTATGGCTCTACGTATCACTACGATGGAACACACGGTGTTTTATACAACCAAGAAGATGTTCCTCGCCACACATTTACACCACCGCTCGTCGCCGATTATGGAGGTCACAACTTCATTTATGGATTTGGTGGTCTACAAACCACGACGGACGTGGCAGAAATTTTTGTTCACACGAAAGATGGTAAATCTTCCCAAGGTTCAAACTTTACCTTTCATCAAGTTCCACCCGTATTCGATAATCCAAGTTACAATGGTCGACGCACTGCTTTGAAGGAGTATCCTGATATTCCTCTCGATCCATATTGGTCTCATGGCTGTGTGAATTTTCTCACAGACCATTTCAACTCACTTATTGCACAATTTGAAGCAATCCGTAAACGTGGGAAAAAGGTTGGCATTCTCTTCTCATATGGTGGAACCAATCAAGCTCTGCTTCCACAGAACACCTCTAACTATGACGGAAGCCAGGATCCACTGTTTGAAAATAATTATCCCATCTGGGCCAACGTTGACATCAAAAATCAAATCGGTGGACAAGATTATTATGAAACGAACGAACCCTCTCCCACTTTTTCGAAACGAAACTTGAAATACACACGAAGCTAACTCTTGTGTTTTTCTTACACCTCTACTATTCCATTTCAACGCTACAATTCTACTTTTGGTAAAGAGGAAAGGAGGACATATGAAATATGCAATCCTCTGGATTTTAGGTGTTCCAGTCGGTGGGCTCATTCTTCTTTGGGTGGTGATGAAACTCTTTTTTGGTCACGGATGAGCGCGCATAATGATTCAATGGATGTCATTGAACTATTGGGTCAATTATTCTTCCCTTCATCCTGCGTACAGTGTAGAAGGATGGGAAAATATATCTGCAAAGATTGTGAAAAAACCATCCGTTTTTTTGAGTTTCCACTCTGCCCTGCTTGCGGATATGCCATTTCTCCAGTTGGTACTCACCCACATTGCCAACGCTCAACCAGCTTAAATGGTCTCTTTGCACTTGCACATCATGACGGAGCCATCAAAACACTTATTCATAAAGCAAAGTATCAAGATCGCTTTGCAATGTTGCAGGAAGGTACAACCATTCTGGCGCAACATTTGCCTACAGAATTAAAAACTGCTGATGTCATCATCCCCGTGCCACTTCATCCCAAACGCCAACGGGAACGTGGGTTTAATCAAAGTGAGATTCTTGCCAAAGCCCTTGGAAAAGAACTTGATATCCCAACCGCATCGAAGGTGTTGAAACGTACACGGTATACCCACGCCCAAATGAACCTGAAACGAGAGGAACGACTGAAAAATCTGGACGGGGCGTTTGAGTTGGTCAATCCTGATATTTTGCGAGCGTTGGCACAGCAACGCGGTCACCAATTAAGAATTTTGCTCATCGATGATGTGACCACCACACGCTCCACGTTGAACGAATGCGCCAAGGCGATCAAAAAACACGTGCGGTGCAAGATTTATGGCATCGTGCTGGCGCATGGGAAATGATCTGCTGGCTATCCGCCTCGGAATGATAAAAACGAGTCAGTAACTTCTTTTCTTCCTGTCATTTCGAGCACGTTTTTTATTTTGTCATCTCGACCGTGTCTGGTTCCCCCTTATCGGCGGACCAGACAGTGGAGAGATCTGTAGCCAAATAGAACCTGCATGTCAGAGGTTTTTAACAGATTCGTCCACTTCGGTCGGAATGACAAGAAAAGAAAACAAACAAAAAGAGGCCTCAAGTGAGACCTCTTTTCGCTATTGTGGCTTCCCAAGTGTCATTCTTTTGGTCGAGGAATAATACTCATTGATCCCGTCACCGCACGACCTGGTTCATTGGGATTCGCATGTTTTCTATTGCGATATGCTTCCTCAAACATGGCAACGGAACCAACAATGTTATTCGCGTTTCCTCCAAATCTTTTTAGAATTTCTTCAACACGTTTTACAATGAACCTCGTCTGTTGCAACTGTGCAACGTCAGGATCAGTAGATAGTTCTGGTCGTTTAATCAGTTCTTTTGGCATAGGCGTGTTCCTTTTTATTTTCTTCTTGGCCTGAAAATTACACGTATTGGCTCGTTGGGATCAGCTGGTTTGGCATTGCGTTCTGCTTGCTCGAACACGATTACAGCACGGATCGCCTCTTCTAAGGAACTGTGAGTTTTTTGAGCTATCCTCTGCGCTGTCTCCACAACTGATTTCGGATAATCTTTATCCCCAATACGAACAGACGCTTCTTCTCCATGTTCTTGTTCTGTCATATTTTTCTCTTTTCACCTTTTATATCTTGTACTGCTTGTGAAAATCTCATTTCTGGATCCCGTATCCCTCACGCGCTTCGCGCTTGAGCGTACGGGATGACAAAGAGGTTAAATTGGGCACGCTCCTGATGCACACTTGAGCGTTTCCATATCGATATCTTCTTCTACTTTATCTTTTAACTCCTCGTCCGTCTCAATTTCATTAACCACTTTCATAAACTCACTGATGGTCACGGCCTGCTCGGGTTGATACTCGTAGGCTGTCGAATCCACTTGTGGCATGACAGAACAACACTTGATTTGCGATTGATATTTTTTCAGCATCTTGGCAAATTGTTTGTAGTTCACTTTTTGTGGATCATACTTGAGTGTGTAACTCACTTGATTCCCCGTGTCTTCAAGGGCTTTTCCACTCTCATCGACACCTTGAATCCAATATTTTTCCAAGAGCATCAACCATTTGTACTGTTCTTCTGGTGTGGCTTCACCGGCAGTCACTAATGCTCCATCCATGCCCAGTTTGCAAATCTCAGGCTGAGTTGGGAATCCAACCACCGTGGTTCCGCTGTAACTTTTGAGCTCTTTGATCGGATACTTCATCCGTTTGTACTTTTTGACTAACGGATCGTCGTTGCGGAACTGCACCCACCGGATGTACTCGCGCATACTGGGCAAGTGCGCGCCTTCAGTCAAACCGAATAACTTGGAGGTTGTCCCGGCGGGCTTGATCGTTGTATTCGTATGAGGAACCACAACGCCAAGGTGCGCACTGTACGCAGCTGATTCCTCAACGACCGCACGTTTAAAGCGCGAGAGCATCATCCAAAAGTCTTTACTCTTTTTCTCGTTGATGAGGTCGCGGAATCCATATCCAAAGCGATTCCATGCATATTCATGCAATCCTGTCATCGAGACACCGATACGGTTGGTACGCTTCACTTCTTTGTTGTACAAACTATCCATGAGGTTGACTCTGATGAGGGCACGAGCCGTCGCGCGAAATGCTTCTTCTGCGTCGTCATCAGTTGGCGCAAAGTATGGAACCACATCACCGATGACACAGTACCCTCCCAGCATATTCAAACTGATCTCTCCGCATGGATTGGGGATCTGGGCATAGTACTTTGCACCTGCGTGGCGTGCGATAAGCGACAACATTTTTTCTGTATCTTTGAGCGGCTTGTACTTTGCACTTTGGGCATATTTGCCATTCAAGTACCCATCGTAGTGATCATCATTTTGGACCAAGCGGTGTTGGTTTACAAAACCCGGTTCTCCCGTCCCATCAAAATAACTGGCCTTCATGACTGCTTCCAACACTTTTTGACTGTGTTTTGTTTTTTGCTTCCAAAATTTTTCGTCGACAGCCACAGAATTATTCGCACTCCACAAGAATCCCCCGCGCTTGATCTCGATGAAGTCAAAAATCTCACTATCTGTCCACACTTTGGTGGCAATACGCGCCGCGCGGCGCGCTCCACCCACCAACACACACTCAGCGAGGTAATGATCGATAAACATGGCTTGCTTCCACGCACTCATACCAGCATCTTTAACCGTGGCTACTCGCGAAATGGCATTCATGAGCGGCTTTGGTCCGGAAGCGGGACGATTTTGCATTCCACCGATGGGAGCTCCTTTGGCACGCACTTTGGAAAAATCCAAGATGAGCGTTTTGTCTGCCCACTTTTTTTCAAATGCCAAAGTTTCCATTTTTTCAACCGCACTCGCCCATCCTTCACGTGAATCTGGAACTTCGTACCAAATCGCATCTTTGTATTTGTGCCGTGCGTCCTTTACACTCTCATCAAATCCCCACACAAAATCTGGATGAGATTCATCGATGACACAATGGACAATGGGCATGTTGTCCCAATTCACGACACACATGTCATCATCGTAGGAACGCCCCACTCCAGAACCATTCAATAGTAAATAAAATAAAATGAACGAAGAAGAGCTCGTCGAACAGTTGGTAAACACTTCCATGTTGCGCGTGTTTTGCGTCTCATCGCCATGCTGCAAGTGACGACCACTCATAAGCATTGAGCCATTGGCGATGTGTTTGTAAAGGATATCAAATTCTTTTGCGCGCTCTTTGGAAAACTTCTCAGGAAGTAAACCCACATTTCCAAGTGCCACGCGTTTGGCTACATCACCCCATGTCTCAAGCGTTCCATCTTCTTTGGGACGCAGGATCGTCCGTTTGGCCACTGCTTCACCCATACCAGGAGTCAGTTTGCGCACTTCAAACTTCATCTGCTTCTTCATGTGAATAGAGCGTGGTTTCGCTTCGATGTTCTGTTCCACCACACGACTCATTCGTTTCTTTTTTGATACCGCAGATGGTGCTTCTGCCATAGATCCCTTCCTTTTCTATATACGATTTTTTCTTCTTTGTCATCCTCGAGGAGGCAATCACGTGAAACGGGATGCGCCTGCATCTGGGATCTTCCTTATTCTATCCATCTAAACTTTTTTCTTCTCCATTCGTCTTCAACTCTGCCAATTCTTTTTCAAAATCTTCCAATGTCCGAAAATCTCTGTACACACTTGCGTACAGTAAATACGAGAGTGGATCAAGTTTGCGTAGCCTATTGACGACCAACTTCCCTATTTCCCAACTTTTCATCTGTGTCGTCCCCCGTTGCCGTAGTTTTTCTTCCACTTCATCGATCAACCCTTCGATATCCGAGAGCGACACCGGACGCTTCCATGTGGCCTTCAATATCCCTCGTTTCAGTTTTTCTCTGCTAAAGCATTCTTTGCGTCCATCTTTTTTTATCACCGTCAGATCAATACCCTCTGTTCGCTCATAGGTGGTGAACCGCTTATGACATCGCTCACACTGTCTGCGCCGCCGAATTGAGGTTCGATCTTCCCCTAGTCGAGATTCCAAGACACTCGAGCTCGTGTGATGACAGTATGGGCACTTCATACAGATTAGTTGATAGATATGAGCAAGGAGTAAGTAGGCTGCTGCAAAAATATGAGAGATTCCTACTTGCTACCGGCTATGCTCTAAACACTATATATAGCGGTCAGAAGTTGAGTCAACCACTATAGACAGTGAAGGTCAATAGATCATTGTAGATCAGTTTGAAGACCCAGATTCAGTGTATTCCCAGCACTTTTTGAAGTGAAAAAATATTAACGTGTCGTCTCCAACCCTTTCATTTGAGTGATGAGCGCGTCAATGGTTGATGCCTGCGCACTATTAAAGTACGGCTTCATCGCAATCATTTGATCAATATGATTGGAAATCGTGTTCAACACTTGCGTATGCAACTGCTCGTGAGAGGAATTTAAAATATGGGCATTGTCTCCAGAAGCCAACATGACATATTTCTCTGCTTTTGAAAGCGTGGTAAGGGCCAACGTTTTGCGTCCACGCGCCACCAGCTGTTGAGCAGCCCACAACCGATCATTTCCAAGACGCAGCTCTTCACTCACCTTTTGATTTGGCGAAGCAAGTGCAAGCCGGATTCGGTCTGAAAGCACAACGCTCAAAAACAACGGGCTATCGGGCAGATATGGAGGAGTAAATATTTGTTGTAAACGCGTCTGAACCGACACATGCGAAAGAGTATTTGCTTCATCCACGGGAAGTGGAGAAACATATGTCAGTTTCCAAAATGAAACAGCGAGAATAAACAGAGCAAGCAGAAACATACCAGCCGCAATGACAAGATGTTGAAGTTTAATCATAATAAATGGAACCCAGAGTGTACCTCGACTTGTCCACAAGTGCAACTAAAAACCAATCTCGAAGGAACTTCAGTATGGTCTTCTCGCTCACCAATCAACAGAGGAAGAAAAGACGAACATCAGCGCATCGTGTATACAAGAAGTGCCATTCCCCAAAACGCGTGGGAAACGACGACAGAAGTAAGTGCTTTACACCGTAAATACATGACTGCTTGTCCAAACGCAAAAAAAGCCAATAGCGCGAGCGGAAATAACGACGCCAAGAAACCAACTCGAATAAAAAGGATAGGTGCATGAAATAGCAGGAAAAGTCCTGTCGTCATAAGCGACGCTTTCATCTCATCTTTTTTGTAATAGACATACAGCACACTCATGATGAGACCGTAAAAGAAGAGTGACTCCCACCACGCTGTTACAAACGCTAAACCAAATTGATACCAAAATGAAGTACTTGCAAACACATAGGGAATAAACGCATGGCCTCGCTGCACTGCACTCGTGATGAGTGCCACAAACCCAAAGATTCCTCCCATCGCTAACCCATAAAATGCTCCTGGCCAAAACCGGCGCAATCCCAATCCAAAAAACTCAGGAGATTTTTTCACACTACGCGCAAAGAGGATGAATGGTAAGCCAAACACAAAGAGCTTCATGATAACCTCATCGACCCACACAGGAAACGTAAACAATACTCGATATAATAAAAGTGCTAAGAAACTCAAGATGAGAAGAACCCAGAAAAAGCTCATTTGGGAATGAGTCAGCGCAACTGACGATGATCGTTTTGGCAGAGACTTTTTTTTCATAAATTCCCCTCCTCTTGGAGGAGGGGTAGGGGGATGTGAAAGACGAAACCCTTCCACCCCTCTTGTATTCTCCCCTCAACGGAGGGGAGAACGTTACATTCCCAATTTTTCTAACACCAATCGCAACGTTTCGTCTTTACTGGTGGAAAACGTGTCTATCACTACATCGTACAGAGTTGGCTTCCAGAAATCAATTTGCTCATCTGCTGTAGCCAACCCCCGGTCAACCACCCACTCTTTCCATTCTTTGGAATACATGCGCGTCCACTTTGTCACATTGGTTTCCTTGCGCTTACTGATGTGCTCCTTGGCTTCTTCGATACTCACATTGTCTCGATTGACAATGCGATCAATGCGCACTGCATCATCGCTGCACAAGAGAAGAACTTTCAGCGTTCCCTCCACTCCTTGAGCCAAAAAGCCAGAAAGCCAGGCTTCCAAGATCCACTTCTCTTCTGTCGAAAGCTTCTCTCGCATTCCATAATCAATTTGACGATCAAATGCATCTTCGTAATCGGCAGCACTATGATGGAGTCCTTCGTGTTCTTTGAACACTCCTTTCTCCAGAGCATAGGCGCGCATAAACTCGCCACCGGAAAATCCCCGCCACCCTTCCATCCCTAATCGGTCTTTGAGTAATTTGAGCAATGTGGTAGATCCACATCCGGGAAGTCCTGAAATCGTAATGTTTTTATATACCATACGACCCTTTCTAACGAATAGAGTGTTCTTATTGTACATGGTCCTTCAAACAGGCACACGCTTCTTCCATGGTGGTAGATAACTTGAGAAGTAACTCCTTTGCTTGCGCCAGGGAGATGTTATGTTGTGCATCGGGAAAGTAATGAAATAAGTGATTGCGAGCTTCCAACCATATATTCCAGAGTTTACGCGAGAGCTCTTCCCCACAAGTAGCGACCAATTTTCCATACAACCAGTACTCATCTTGATGTCGTACAGGAATGTCGGGATTGAGCGATCGACCGATACGGAACTCACGATGCGCATATTCTGTCGCATCGATCAACTTCAAGTGAAAGAGAAACTCTTTCAAAAACCCTTCATATGCTTTGGACAATGGAAATACGACAAAAGAATAATCTGCGTAGGAGGAATGCAGTCGCTCTTCTCGATCAAACAATTCTGATGACAAATCAGCAAGCGTGCGCTCTTGCGGGGTCATAAACATGTACCAGCGCGCATGCGTAAAGTTATGTTCAAGGGGCATACGCTGATCATACAAATTTCAAACAACAAAATTCAAATAGCAAAAGAGAATGAACAGTACTTCCCTTTCTCGCTCTGCTATACTACATGCATGGCAGACCAATCATCTTCCCCATCGCTGAAAGCCGCTCTCAAAAAAAGTAGTGTTCTACGTGATGCACACGTAACAAAAAACCCAGTGGCCGCGTACTGCATCCTTCCCTCCAACGCCACGTTTGATGTCCAACACGAAGATGAGTCGATTTTGCTTCTGTTGCGCCAAGATCCAATTGTCAATGTTGGTTGGGTTCTGCTGACAATCATCTTTTTATTCCTTCCTTTTCTTATTTTCAGTGTTTTTCCTTCTTTTTTCCTGCTGCCTCCCACGTATCAAACGACATTAATTTTAACGTGGTATCTGATTACGTTTGGCTACGCGCTCGAACAGTTTGTCATGTGGTTTTTTAACATCTACATCATTACCACAGAACGCGTCATTGATATGGATTTTTACTCCCTTTTATTTAAGCGAGTCAGTGAAGCAAAACTTGATCACGTTGAAGACATCACTGCTTCGAGTGGTGGCGTCGTCCAATCGTTATTTGACTATGGGAATGTCCGCATCCAAACCGCCGCTGAAATCCCTGAAATTGAGTTTGAACATGTTCCTCGTCCTGATGAAGTAACAAAACTCATCAGTGAGCTCATCGATAAGGAAGACATTGAACACACAGGAACAAAATAAAAATCAAAAGTTAAATATCAATTATCAAGCAAAATATAAAAGAAAAAGGTATGGATATATGTTTCTTTTGTATTTAACATTTGCTTGATATTTAATCCTTAATATTTGGAACTTAAATATATTATGAATCCATTCCCTCTTCCCTCACCACTCCTTGATCCTACCAGTCCTATTCTTATCTCAATCCCTGTTGTTCTCTTTGTATTCAAAGGACTATTTTTAATCACTTTCGCGCTCTACATCATCTACGCTCTTGTGATCGTTCGTCAAATTTCTCTCATGTCGCGTACAATCCACACGTCATTGGAATGGTTTGTGAAAATTCTTGGCTTAGTACACTTGGCTGCGGCCATTCTCATTTGGGTGATCGCCTTCATGGCATAACAATCCTTTGTCATTCCTGCGAAAGCAGGAATCCAGTTCATCAGCAATTCCAACATTCTATTTGCCTGGATCCCGTTTTTCAACGGGATGATAGACACAATTAAAGCTTTATTTCTTCTCTATTCCAAACAAATTCCCTTTGATAGAAAGTCTTCCTGGAGCTCGGAGGTTGAAAACAGTTTTGAATTGATCTGCAGGGATGGTCACGGTTCCTTTGTTGGTATCGACGATGATGTTTTTGGTATATCCATTGTTTCCGTGTTCCACACGCACCGAAGACACAGAAGTAAAGGCTCCACCATACGCGTTGGCATGGTTACGCATATCATCGATGCTATATCCGCCACTCCCCCAGCAAGGACCCAGCGGTTGAATATGCGAAACCTCATCGCTGTTGCCTTGATATCGCACAATCCACGCATTTAAAATATCAGCAAACTCATCTTGAGTGAGCCAAGGATGTGAACGTCCACAGCTATCTCCTGACCTGCTCTTGTACCACCCTTTGTAAAACCACGGGCTTCCCGCCTTTGCCTCATACGCGCCATCTGCCCAATGTGTCCAATCGCTTGTTGTGTCCCAAAATCCGGGAGTGGTATAGCCATTGTACGTATACGGTTGTTGATATCCTCCCGAGGTACTCGCATACCAGGCACTAAATGGTTGGCCATTGGCTTCGAGCACCCACCCGCGCGTGGCATCCACGGCTGCATCCCACTGACCCCCTTTATCTTGCGGTTTAAATACTTGGCAGCTTTCGGTAGCGCAAATTGAACTTGCTCCGTTATTGGTGCTCGCTAGGGCATAGGAACGTGCTGCAACAGCTTGAGCCTTGAGTGCTTCAAATCCACCTTGGTCTGCCCAAGAAGTGGGCATTTCATAGATACGCTTCACGTAATCTTCGATGTTGTAACTTCCATACCCATCTACACGAATCGTAATACTGGTTGAATAACTTTTGTTGATCTGGATTCCCCCACCGTAGTACGCGTGCAAAATATCATCGGCACTCTGCCCTGCTTTCGCGCGACCAAAGGCACCATACTGACTCATTCCTTTAAAGTGAGGAGCACCAAACGAAAAGGCAGCAAATGCTGGCGAAAATCCAGGGTTAAAGGTGGGACTCGCATTTGGATCGTCTGCAAGAGGCACATCACCCACCGTCGTGGATGCTGTGCCCGTACGTTCAGCGATAATAGATTGTTGCTGCGCTGACAGTGCAGCGATTTGACTGGACAACTTCGTAATGGCAGCGTTTGCTTCATCAATTGAGCCCTTCAATTTTGCAGCTGTTGCATTTAACGAAGTTTGCAGTGAGGTCAAATGTTGTTGAGTGAGTTCCAAATTGGCCTTATCTGTTTCAAACTGAGTGATATCAGAAGACAGTTGATCCAACGTCTGTTGATCTCTCGAACGAACCATCTGGAGATATTCGAGGCTCGAAAGCACATCGCTCATGTCATGGCCACTACTCAACAGAAGCAACGGAACATCCTGGCGTTGTTGTTTGTAGGAACTCACCACTCGTTCGCTAAATTGGCCGTAGGTCACACCAAGGGTAGCCTCTCGTTGCTGGATCGAAACACCCAGTGCGTCGGATTGCAATTTAGCTTTATTTATCCCTGATTGAATTGAAGAAATCTGTTGTTCTAGCGCTGCAAACTGCGTTTTATTTGTATTATTTGCAGAAGCTATGCCATTCATTGTAGAAGTAACTTGAGCAATTGCACGAGCACAGGCTTGATCATTTCCGGCATTACAATCACCGATATCATCGGCGTACGCTAGGTTCGCAGTTATCAAGAAAGACCCCCAGATTTGCAGGAGTGTACAACAGAGGAACAAACACCGGAGAAGCCAGCGGCGGCGCATGTGTTCTATCCTAGCAGGATTTGCACCAAACGTCGACCAACGAAGAAAGAAGTAGATCAAGTCTTACTTTTTTCTTACGCCTTAGAGTGGTAGAATTACTGGGTATGAAGCGCGTCACGACATTGATCGCTCTGTTTTTGTTCTTTTCTCTTTTTACCCTTGTGTTCGCGCAACCAAAAAAAGCTTGGGCAGATTCTGCATGCTCTTCCGTTTCTTCTTCAATTTCACCTTCTGAAATTCAGCCAGGAAGCACTACCAATGTTAGCTTTACTCTTCCAAGTAGCATTACTGGTGGCAATTGTAGTTCTACAAATAACAACATCTCTATTAGTTTTTGCAACACCAGTGACAATAGCTGTGGTTCTAATCACGCTTCTGATTATGTGGTCCCAACAAAAGATCTTACTTTTTCAAACACAGACACTGGTTGCAATGTTTCTTTTATAAAAAATGAACCCAATGCGGGTACATACCAGTACTACGTCAATATTGTTGCCCTCCCGAACCCTATCGTTTGTGGTAATTCTCAATTATTGAAGGTTTCACAAATTGCTCCTACTTCTGATTGTTATTCATACAGTGATAGTTCTTGTGATCATGGAACGCATGGAAATACATATAAATTATGCTTCAATAGCCCCTCTGATGCTGGAGTTCAAGCTCAAGATTGTGAGTGTGTAGCAGAACTAGCCGACCATCAAAATTTTTGTTTCTTTAAATCACAAGATTCATACAGCAAGATAAAAAATGGCGGGGGTTCGTCTACGACTACCACTCCGGCATACTTTTCCCTGTGTAATCAAGCAGGCTCAGCAGAAGACAAATTAGCATGTGAAAAATGCTATGGAGCAAATAGTGCAGATATGACAGGAACAACGGGAGATAAAGGTCAACCAAACTCTTTGTGGACCGCTTTTGGTTGTGTTCCTACCAATCTTTCAGGAATAGTTACGTCGATTGTTCAAATAGGGTTAGGATTATCGGGCGGAATTGTCGTATTGGCGATCCTTGCTGGCTCATTTATGCTCGCCACCAGCAGCGGCAATCCCAAACAAGTCGAAGAAGCCCAACAAATGATTAGTGCCGCGATCATCGGACTTTTGTTCGTGATTTTCTCGGCTATCATCTTACACTTTATCGGTGTCACACTTCTCCATATCCCAGGATTTGGAGTCTAAAGGAAATATATGTTGCTTGCAGATTCATCACTCAGCACCAAAGATTTGTTCACCAACGTGAACAATGCAATTTTTGGCACTGGCGGGAAAGCGCTCTCGGATAAAAACGCCGTGCCTCCCGATCAAGTCACTCCTCGTGGCATCATCACTTCCCTTATGCCCTACTTGTTTACAGCCGCAGGTCTCATTCTCTTTGTCATGATTGTGTGGGGAGGATTTGAAATGCTCACCGGAGCCACCAATCCCAAACAACAAGAAGCAGGCAGACAACGTATCACCACTGCTTTGGTTGGGTTTCTTATTATCTTCTGCGCCTACTGGCTCGCGCGTATCGTCGAGCTCATTCTCGGAGTGAGTATCGTTGGATAGTTTTACTTCTCCGCATTTTTATTTTTCTTACTATTCTTGTACTTCGTCATCCCTGACGCGGATGATCCTGAGTTTACGATGGATCATTCCGAGTATCAGGGATCTTTTAACAAGTGAGGATTGAATTGTAGAGCGCGAATTCCAAAAAGATCCCGGCTACTTGGCTTCTGCGTCGCAGAGCCATGGCCGGGATGACTAAAAAAAGAAACTTGAAAAACCACTAAGTAGATTATTTTCCAAACCTTCGTTGCCTGTTCGCGTAATCTTCCAACGCTTTATCCAATTCTTCAACCGTAAACTCTGGCATCAACACATCAGTAAAGTAAAGCTCTGAATAGACAGATTGCCAAGGTAAAAAGCCAGAAAGTCGCAATTGTCCGCCGGGACGAATGATGAGGTCCGGATCAGGAATCCCCGCGGTTGAAAGATGTGATTCAAACTCCTGTGAACCAACTAATTCATCGTTTTCTCTCCCTCTCTTCTTCTCTTCTTCTCTCTCTTTTAGAATCGCATTAACAGCACCAAGTATTTCTTCCCTGCCACCATAATTAAGTGCAAAATTTACTGTGATTTTTGTATTGTGTGCACTTTTTTCTACCCAATCTTTTGCTTGAATAGCAATATCTTTGGGGAACTTATCAATATTCCCAATGATGCGAAATCGCACGCCTTTGGCATTGAGCTCTTCAATTTTGTGTGTAAAGGCACGACGAAAAAGTTGCATCATTCCTTCCAGTTCCAGACGATCCCGCTGCCAATTTTCTGTACTAAATGCCCAGAGCGTAAGATACTCAATTCCAAGTTCAATACAGCGATCCACGAGCGGCTCAAGGATGTGATCCACGACATACTCATGCCCTTTGATCGCCTGCCACCCATGGGAGCGCGCCCACCGGCGATTACCATCCATGATGATGGCTACATGATGAGGAATTGTTGTGCTTGAAGTCATAGGAGGTATTATAAATGATTTTTTTCTTGTCATTCCTGCGAAAGCAGGAATCCATCTCCTTAGCAATTTAAATATTCTTTCTGCCTGGATCCCGTATCCGCCTGGCTTCGCCATGCCGTACGGGATGACAAAGTCACCGAATTGTCGTTCCAATTTTCTCATCACCCATCAGTACTTTATATACATTGTCTTTCACCAATCCAGAAATGATACGTGTCTGGATACCTTCATTTGCCAACAAGAGAGACTCTTCAATTTTGTGCCACATGCCACCAGTCACATCAAATCCTTTGGTATCAACCATTGCGGCTTTCACTTCTTCTTGCATCGCAGACGTAATAATTGGGTAAATTGGTTTTCTATCCCCCAACCTCTGATCGCCAACCCCTGATTTCCATACCCCTTCTGCTTCCGTCACATGGATTATGGTAGAGACAGTCATTCCCTTTTTCATACATTGGCGAGCCAAGAAAGCAAATACTTTGTCCGTTGACCAAATAGTGCAACCTTGTTGTGTATCCGCGAGAACATCTCCATATGTTACTGGAACCATTCCCTGCTCTAGATATGTTTCCAAACATGCACCACACCAATCGTGCATTTCTTTTTTTGAGGTAACCAGAGTATTGGAGGGAGCAAGTGTGAGCGCGGGAATTTCATGCTTCAAGCACTCGTTCACGACAATACGATTTAATCGTGCCGCAGCGTCTTGCGTGATCGCCATGCCCATCCGACTTTCCGGGTGGATAAATCCATCCATCGTTTTATACCGCGCTGCCGGTACATGCGCGAAACTTCCTGCACCATTCCCAAGTACCAACGTCATATCTTTTTCTTTGCGTGCACGAGCAATCTCACCGATCAACCGTGATAACACTCCTTCCCGCACAGATTCAGGGATATCTTTGTTGGTAATCACCGCACCACCCAGTTTTAGGAAGACAAGAGAGGAAGACATAGGCTACATGATTTCGTTCTCATCAGTTGGTTGATCTTCAGGCCTGATCGGTTCATGAACAGAGACATGCTCAATCATAGCCATAACTTGCAAACGTAGCTGCTGCATTACTTCTTCATATGTTTTTTTGTCAAATTCTTGTCCTACTTCAGTGAGTTGTTCTTGTATTGCCATATATTTCCTTTCTATCGAGCTGCCTTTTCAATAAAAGGAATAGGGATTGGTTCAAAGGGTAGTGTTGTTTGTTTACTCTCAGCTGTTGAACACTTGGAGCATACTTGCCGTCCCGCCAATATTGTTTCACCACAACCTAGACAATTTCTTGCCAACAAATTATAACGTTCACGCTGATTTCGCCAATTCTGCGCTACATGTTGTTCGACACCCATACGCCTCCTTTTTCTACAGATACAGGTGAAGTCGCAAAGAAGATATCAAATCACTCGCCCAACAATCTGTCCTGTCGTTTTGTCATCCCGGCCGTGACGCACCTTCGGTGCAGTCAAGTAGCCGGGATCTTTATGCAATTCGTGCAAAATAAGTAAAAAAAAATAACAGTATAGTTACGTGTTAAAAGATCCCTGATACTCGAAAAGAACATTCGTAAACTTATGTTCATTCGCGTCAGGGATGACGAGAACAGCTTACTTCATCACACTTGAAAAACGAAAATACAGGTACAGAAGAAGAATTTGCCACAAAAGTGTAAACACACTCACCCATACAAAAAAGAACCACCAGAAACCAATAAACGGGATAAATGCAAAGAAAAGATCGTCAAAAACACGAAGGATAATACTCGCTACCATCCACACAAATATGGGAAAAAGAATAATAATTCCCGGAATTTTGGAACGCACAACATCTTGTACCGTTTTATAGGGATGACGCAGTAACCCCACTGCCACTACCCCGATGTGGTAGCTGAGCACCACTTCGGGAACCACGACCTCTGTTGCACGCTTGACTACCGTACGAGCCATTGCAACACTCCTTTCTCATACATCATATACAGAAAGCGAAATGACCAAGTCGCAAGTACGCCAGCGAGTATAAAAGATATGCCCAGGAGCATCTGCCAAGACCTCTCACCAAACAAGGCTGCGAAAGGACGCACAACTTGTGGTAATCGAGAAGACTGCGCAATACGGGCCTGCTCTTTGGCTCGCAGTTCAAGTTCTTGTAAAAAAGGATCACGTGATTTCATGTGTTTTCTGCTTCTGCTATTTCATCGTAGAGTTTTTTAAATGCTTTTCGCGCCCGGTACAACCTCCCCTGCACTGCGTGCGGCTCGATCGACAACGCTTGTGCGATCTGCTCCACAGGTTGTTTATCGATATACTTGAGGCGCAAAAGCTCTGCCACTGTCTTGGGCAAACGTGCCAGTGTCGCGAGTGTATCCTCATGCTTTCCTGATGTTTGTTTTTCTGCTGCTTCCAAAAGCGTGTCTCCAAGTGGTAACGCATGGATGACTCGTTTTGCATACAACTTGCGGTAATAATCCGACAATTCATGTCTCGCAATCCCCATCATCCACGACCACAAGCCACTTTCCGCACGGAAAAGCGGAAGTGAGGAAAGGCACGAAAGAAATGTATCATGGACAAGCTCATCGACATCACTCGCCACACGAGTGCGCGATGAAAAAAAAGAAGCAAGCTTGGGAGCATATGTGGTGTACCATGCTCGGATAGCCCGCTGCTCACCTTTCTTCATTGCATTGATAAACGACGGAGTATCAGTACCAAACATGTACCTATTGTACACTTTTCTCTCTTCTCTTGACTTCACATCGAGACATACCTATAATCACGCCTTGATTTATTATATAAGGTCATATATGGGGAAAGAATACAAAAGACACCACGAAGAGCCAGATGAAATAAACCGTTTTGTAGAGCTTGGTCCTTTTCAAAGAGGAAGAAAAGAAACGGTAACCGTTTTATTCGATTTACATGGAAGCAGTATGGCAGAGTTAGGAAGTTTTGGGTGGGTGGATCAACCCGCCTGGGCCACAAAAGTGATGCTTCCCAAAAATGCGTATGGACTCTTCCCTCTTCGTTTTTCCTTTACAGTTGACACCACTATTGCAGGCCAACTAGGAGAAACAGTAGAAGAGACGATTCGCGTAGAGATAGAGGGACGACCAACCCATTTTATTAACATTTCAGTTAGTCTCCAAGAGGAGGAACAAAAACAACAACCAATAAATACCAAGGCTGTTGCACTTTTTGGTGGGGCTGTACTTGCTCTTGCAGTAGGTATTGGGCTAATTGCAGAATCCAAAAACGGACAAGCGAGTGCTGCAGTACCCACAAGTACACCCTCACCAACACATACTCTTACTCCAACCGAAATCCCTACAGAAATTCATACTAAAGTTCCGGTAAAAATTGATAATCCCGTGATTACTAAGCTTTCAGGGAAATCGTCCTACCCTAGGCCCAACTACATGGACAACCCTGCAACATCCTCAGATTCCACTAAAGTTGCTACATTAGACGGTGATGGGAATCTCATAATTAAAGATCCTTCAGGCAGAATTGTTGGATCCTTCCAAAATTCAGGGTTTGTTTCTTTTTCCCCTGATGGAAACAAATTGGTTACAACTTCATATGACCAAGATGCTAAAGAAAGTAAGATCATAGTTTCGGATATTAATGGAGCTAATTTAAAGGTTTTAAAAAGCTATAATTGGGAAAAACCATACAGTTTTGCTTCTTGGTCTCCTGATGGGAAATTTATTGTTCTCTCTGACTACGGAATTGCAACATCACATCACGATCATGACATTATAATTCTAGACGTAAATGGAAATTATGTCCGCACAATAGCGACGGGTCACCATGCTGTCTGGGCTCCTAGTGGAAAGTGGATTATTTACGAAACGTATCGATCAGATATTGATGCTTTTTACTTCATATCTATTGTTCAACCAGATGGCCAAAGAAATATACAAATCAATGGTCAATGGTACATTTGGAATGCTATTTGGGATTCAACAGGAAATTCTGTCGTAATAGACACAGGCAACGAAGCTGGTCAAGAAGATTGGCAAATTGATTTTCCTAATGAATAATTTTAGAGAAACATTATAATAATAGAAAATATGTTACTCGCACAATCGTCTTCAGGGGGCTTTGATTTAGGAAAAAGTTTAATTCTAAATCCCAACACAGGTACTACTGTTGGAGGTGATGTGGGGAAATACAACCAAGTAAAAGATTTTCTTCAGCTAATCCTCCCAAACGCTTTTGTGCTGGCTGGCTTTATCCTTCTCCTCTATCTTGTGTTTGGTGGAGTTATGATCATTTCCTCAGCTGGAAATCCTAAAGCTACCGAAAAAGGAACACAAGCTATCACAGGCGCTATTCTTGGTTTTGTCGTTATCTTTGTTGCGTACTGGTTAGTCCGATTGGTTGAACTGATTACAGGAGTACCAATTTTTAGCTCAACGTTGTAAAATAATCGTATGATTGTGCCACCGCATCTCATCGCTGATTCGATTTTTGGACAACTTCCAGAGCCCTCTCCTCTTCAAGCGTTCAGTGGTGGTACAGGATTAGGACTTGTTCCCTTTATCAATACCATGCTCAAGGTTATTACAGTTGTCGCCGGACTTTTCGGAGCATTTAATATCATTTCCGCAGGTTTTACTTGGCTCGGTTCAAGTGGCAATCCCAAAGCAGCTGAAGAAGCAAACAATAAACTTCTCTACAGCTTAATTGGTCTAATTATTATCGTCGGATCCTTCACAATTACAGCGATCGTTAGTTTCCTGCTCTTTGGAGATGCAACATTCATCTTAAACCCACACATTCAAGGTGTCGGAAAATTAGGACCATAGTATGTCACTGATTGCACAACTCAACAACATTCCACTCGGCCAATTAAAACCCGCCTCTTCTGCCTTTGCTCCAGTTGCGGGGGAAACCAATCTTGTCGGTGCTGGTAATGCTGCGGGAGATCAATTGAGTCATTTCCTCTCTTCTTTCTTAGGTTTTCTCACCACGCTAGCTGGTCTCATGTTTTTGATTTACTTCATTTTTGCAGCTCTAGAGTGGATTACTGCAGGTGGAGAAAAAGGTAAAATTGAGCATGCAAGGCAACAAATGGTGAATGCTGCGCTTGGTCTCATCATCGTTATTGCAGCGTATGGAATTGCCGGAATCATTGGTGGTGTTCTAGGTATTGACATCTTAAGTCCTGCTCGAATATTACAATCATTAAAACCATAAACTTATGTTTGCACTCATTGCACAATCCGAAGAAATTACAAACCCTGTGGTGACTGGTACGTTTGGTGGTCAAGGTGGAGTGGCTCCAGCACTAGCACTCACAAATATCATTGTTACCGTATGGAGGACTGCCATTACTCTCGGAGGCCTCGCTCTTCTTATCATGCTTGTCATTGGAGCTTTTGAATGGATCACAGCCGGTGGCGAAAAAGGTAAAATCGAACAGGCTCGTGAGAGAATTACTCAATCGATTATTGGGATGCTTGTACTCGTAGGAACAGTAGCTATTACAGGTTTTATTGGTGATCGCCTTGGCATTCCCCTCTTAAAACCGTCTTTCGAAAATAACGTTACTATTACACCAGTAGGAGGTACTGCACCTGCTCCTTGCGTACCAGGAAAGCCTTGTGCTAATTAATATGATTCTATCTACTCTCATCGCTCAAAATGTATTAGATATTCAATCTCAAGCTGTTTCTGGCAATATTTCAAAAGTAACAGATTTGGGTCATCTCGTTGAGATGGGCGCAGGAGCAATTCTCGTCGTCGCAGCGCTGGCTGTCCTGCTCTACTTGTTACTCGGTGGATTCAACTGGATCACTGCTGGTGGCGACAAAGGAAAAGTAGAACATGCACGCGAAATGATCACACAAGCTATCATCGGCCTTGCAATCTTTGCAGCAGTGTTCGCGCTCTACGGCATCTTGCTCAAATTCTTTGGTATTACCGATATTACATTGAGTGGTAATGGAGGTGGTTCTTCGAGTGCACAATGTAGTCCTTGGTGCACAGCACCTTCAGATTGTACAGCTAAAGGAGGTCATCAAGTTGCAAAGATCTGCCCCCCGTACGACCATTGTTCACCCGGACTCATTCCTTGTTCATTGCAATAATGATTCTTTGCATTGATGTAAAAAATTTGCAAAAGTAAATGAGAGTGGTATATACTATACTCTGGACATCACATCGTAATCGTCCAAAGAAAAAAGAGGAGAATGTATGTTAAAAAAGATCGTACAAGCAAGTACCGCTGTGAGTGGTCTCTTACTCGCTAGTACAGCGTACGCACAAACCATCAATGTTGACCCATCCAACGCTGGTTTCAAAATTAGTGATCTTGGAAAATTGATTAACTCATTGTTGACCGTTACCCTTGGTATCGTTGGTTTGCTCGTCTTCATCTACCTCGTTTGGGGTGGTGTCGAGTGGATCACCGCTGGTGGTGACAAGAGTAAGACCGAGAGTGCTCGTCAAAAATTGACCAACGCCATCATTGGTTTGGCCATCGTCGCAGCAGCCTTCGCCATCTCACAAGTCTTGAGTACCTTCTTTGGTATTCGTGTCGGCTCAAGTATTAGTTTGCCACAACCTTACTAAGCCGCACCTCTCTGGCACCCGTGTACGGGAACCTGCCAGAGTTCCTCTCCAAAAAATGGAGAGGAAAACAAAGAGAAATAAGAACCCCCGTTTCAAGCGGGGGTTTTTGGATATTCCCTTGCTCCAAGTCCCTACAATTTTTCTCGTCATCCTGGCCATGGCCCCGCCATCTGCGGGAGCCAAGTAGCCGGGATCTTTCTGCAATTCGTACTACATGCTCAAAATAATTCAATCGTAACCTGTTTAAAGATCCCTGATACTCGACGGCTTCGCGTCGCGTCAGGGATGACGAGGTAAGAGAGGGCCACCCCATAATTCGTGCTATAATTCACACCACAATACTCACTGTTCATCCAACGGATGAGAGTATTTTGCTCTATAACATGTGAAGAAGATTTTTTCTGGTTTCCCAGATTGGAAAGTGCTCACAGTGTGCATTTCCCTATCTGGGATTTTATGAGACAACTTGTCTCTACCCAGAGAAAAAGGATGGATATACCAAATGCGTAGGTTTGCGATTGTGCTCGTCCCACTTGAAAGTGGACCAGGATGTGGAATAGTATTACTAATCCCGTCAATCATTGTACTGGCACTGTGTTTCTGGATGTTTAACTTGGCTAAATACACCTTGGGAAACATCTTTTACCCCACTCATACTGTGGCTACCACAACTTCTCAGTGGGATTCAATCGGCCAACCAGATTGGTCTCCTTTGGACAATAGAATTGCTTATGTTATGAATGACAATATCTTCATAACTGATTCAAATGGTAATTCTGTTCCCAATAAAATCGTTCTAGGGACAAGTCCAAAATGGGCTCCAGACGGAACAAGGATTGCATATGCACCCGGATATGGAAGCAAGGAATCGTACGGGGTATGCATTGTCGTAATTACCACACTTGAACACTCGTGCTTCCTCGACACGACCGATTCTGGAAATTTCCCACTAGAGGTCATAGGTTATGCGGATGATGGATTATTTCCATATCCAACACTTGCTTGGTCTCCTAACGGGAAACAAATTGCTTATTTATGTGGAGCCAAAGATGATAGCACCTTCGTCCATACTTGTGTCTTAGATACTGAAACAGGCAAAAGCACAATGCTTTCGAACTACAGTTTTGGAGACATTCAAACATGGACGGCGCAAGGGGTTATTTTTAGGGGCGGTTCAATCATGAAAACAGATGGGACATCCATTCGTGGAGGAAATGATGTTCCCACTGGTTCACTTTCTCCGAACGGAAAAACAATGATTTTTCTGGACGGTGATTCCTTGAAAGAATATGATGTCAGTTCAAAAACCACCCAATGGTTAAAAGACATTCACGTTCATGAAGGTGGAAATGCTGTTGTAGAGTGGATTAGCTGGTCCTCCGATGGAACTCAAATCGCCTATGTTGACTATGACCCAAGCACAAAAAATGGTCTTATCATGGTCAGTAATAAATAGGTATCAAAGTTTTGATATTTTAAGCCACCTCACAAGGGTGGCTTTTTCTTTATGAGAAGAATGATACAATTAATATTGCGATGAAAAAACTTCTTTCAAAGATAAAAAGGATCTTTTTACCGATTTTCTTTTTATTTTTATCATTAGCTCCGCTTTCACCCGCTTCAGCGCAAACAGCAGACTGGAGTGCTCAATGTGGAAGATATTACAACTCAAAAACAAACCAATTTGTGGACAAACCAACGGTTCCGAATTCTGATATTACTCAGGTTGCTACCATCCAAGGTGTCGAATGCCTCGTTTCCAACGTGCTTGCCACCGCTATCACGTTCATTGGTTTTGTCGCTTTCATTATGTTTTTGATCGGTGGATTTAAATATTTAACAGCTGGCAACAATAGCAAAGGTGTGGAAGAAGCGCAAAAGGCTATTACCTTTGCAATCATCGGCATCGTCGTCGCACTCACGTCCATTTTGATTTTACGTATTCTCTCACAACTCACGGGTGTCTCGACATTCCTCAACTTCCATACACAATTACCAACACCGCAACCGTAAGAGTGTTGTCATCCCTGATAAAAATCTTCCGTTTTTCTTTCCTTATCCTCTCTCTCGTCATCCCGGCCGTGACGCGCCTTCGGTGCAGTCAAGTAGCCGGGATCCTTTAACGGTAGAATGATGGGGTTATTGTAAAAAGGCATGAAGTATAAACGCTTCTTCTACATTTGCCGAAACTGTTTCGGTTCAACGTATAACATTGAACCGGCAAAAGAGAGATGTATCCAAGTACGGATGAAATCTTTAAGTTTCTCTTGCAAAAGATCCCGGATGAGGATAGCGTTGGATTCGGCTTTCAGGTCCACGGCTCAGAGAGCCTCTGGCTCGTGGAGATGACAGAGAGGGAGCAATTCCCACCTGTAGGGAATGACAAACGCAAGAACAAGCCACACAAATAGGCTATAATAGCAGTATGCGTGCGCGCCGCTTTTTATTATCGATTACTTCCCTCTTGTTCACTCTTTCACTTTGGTTTTTTATGTTTGCAAAACCCGCACACGCAGATAGTTGTGTCGCGATTGCGGGAGATTCGGTCGAAGCTGGTAACATCACTTACGACGCAGGCAATTATAGAGATTATCCCCCGGTATTCAGCGGCCAAACTATCGCCAGTTTAGTGACCGGGGGGAAAAACTTTGCAGTTCCGGCCGACACATTGAGTACGTATCTCAATTCTTCAACATATCAATCATTCCTAAATAGCGGATGCCAGAATTTTGTTGTCGGACCGTGGGTGAACGACATGGGAAAAAACAAAACTCCCGGACCAACTATTTCAGGGATCCAACAAATTGTGAGCGATATCCAAACCAAGAATCCAACTGCTACCATATTTGTCGTTAACTACTACACTCCCCACAATTACCCTCCCTACGCGAAGCTCATTTGGCCAATGTTAGACAGCACTCCGGAGTCGGCACTGAATTCTCAAATTCAGTCGATTAAAAATATTTCCGTCATTAATATTTCTGGATTCGGAAGTGCAGATTTGGAAAGTACATGTGAAGTTTCAACCTGTTTGGGCAAACCTTCCGATGGAGTCCACTTAAGCGCTCAAGGCCGAGCAGCTTTGTCCGATGCCATTACTGCTGCTGTCACGGGAGCGGGAAATTCAAGTGGTGGAACGAGTAATGGCGGTTCAAGCTCTTCAGGAGGTTCCTCACAAAATGGATCTGGAGGCTTATCTTCAGGTGGGTCTGCAACAATCCCAAGTAGTGGTCCAGGAGTAAATGGAGATAAAATAGGACCTGAACTTGCATTTGCCGACCAAAAAGGACAACAAGGGGTCAATGATAAAGTGATCCAGCCAAATAGCTTCAGCGGAACAGTCCAAGTATTAAATAGTATTGAGGATCCGACTTCTCCATATAATCCATCTCCAGGAGCGCATGTCTTTTTGCGCGTCTATGGTATCCACGGCTCGATCGTTGATACGACAGCGGGATGTAATGATCCCGGTGCTCAATATACTACGCCTGATGCAGCACGTGCGTTTGCAGACAAACTCAATAATTCATCTGCTTTCCCACCAGGAACTCTCGTCATCTTTGGAAATGAACTGAACAACCTCGAAAAAGAGTACTGCTATAGCCATAATAAAGGAAATACTTCTGTCGTTCGTCAAGCAGCCCTTGATTATGCGAGTACATTCAAAGCATTTGCTGCGGAACTCCATCATGGACCAGGACAAAAATACGTACTCGCTCCTACTTCACTTGATCCAAACAATAATGAATACAGTGCGTATGTATTTGCAACGACACTGAAAAGTGCTGGAGTGTACGACATGGTCGATGGGTTAGCACAAAGCGTGTTTGATGTACCCCCTGCTTCCGATCTTGACTCCCTCATTACTTCTGACATGGTCAATCAGATTCCCAATCACAATCGCAATCTCGCTACCTATTTAGCTATTCAACAAATCGCAGGCAAACCCGTCATCCACTTTAACGGTTGGGGCTCGCAACCAGATCTTTCGCTACGACAACAACTGAATTGGTTATTAACCACACAACTTCCTTCCGGGATCAACAGCGCAGCCACACTCATTGTCAACAACTGTAATGGACAACACGGTAACCAAACAAATAGTTGGTTTTACTTTATCCAAGGGAAAATTTTTGATGCAGACGGAAACCAAATTGATCCAGATACATGTAGTAAAACACAAGGGCTCGGAAGTAGCCTCTACATCTATCCCGGCATTGAAGATCAGAACACACCAGAAGATCAATTATCAATGGCTTCTCATTACATGATCACCTGCGCGCCTCGATTTGGATATGTGGCTGATATCAAAAATTTGGACAAAGTGGGCAATACAAGTGATCCAAACTTCATCCCAACTCTCTTTAGCTGTGCCAAGGGTGCATGTTTTGTGGGTGGGGCGAGTGGCACTGCCTTTATTAACCACGAACAAACCACCATTCCACTCTTCCGGTTTCAAAATGCGAGCGCTCCCGATACGTCACGGTTAAACGATCTAGAAAGTTTCTTTTCAAACGCTTCGCTTCCCAACAAAGATGTCTCGTCAGCCCAAGATTCGATCAACAATTTTGTCGCGTCGGGAAACGACAGTAAATCACTCGCGCTCGCACCACGTTGCTCCAACACGTTGAGTTTCCTGCATGCCATCAAGACACTGTGTGATAACCAACCAAAGAGCACGACACTCATCAATAATACACCGGACCAAATCACACCACCAACCACGACGAATGCTTCACAGCGTTGTCCCTTAGATCTGGATGTTCCTGGAGCGGGCAAATCATATTTGGATGTGCTGAGTAGTGCCCCTCCAGATTTTTCGTGCTTTAACATCAATGCGAGTCAAGCTTCACAAGCCTATGCCCAACTTTTAAGTCAAGTTGAGACCACCACACCCAAAGCCTTTAAACCTGCATACATCATCCACTACACTGATTATCCCTACCAAAACAACACACACATTGATCGCCTTGCCAGTTGGTTTGCTCCTGATGGAGGAAGTAACTTGGACAAAGCCAAAAATCGCGTCAAAGTCACCAAAGTCTACGTCCCTGCCAACGTCGCGAGTACATCTGATGATGAATCTGCGTTTACGACTGTTCCAGGAACTGGCTTCAATAGCGGCTTTATGAACACGATGCTCTCACAGACTTCCTTGGAAACACAAAACCGCATCGCCGACGATCGCAAAGCGCAAGTTTCACAAGTGATGCAAATTAGTCGCAGTGAACCACTTGCCATTGACCCTGATCCCATTGGAGAAAAGCATGTCGACTGTCCGGAATGCAATTCCGACCAATTTTTAACGACGATCGTCAAGCGTATCAATGCTGAAATTGATCGTCCGCATGCGCCGAACGAAGATGACTCTACCTGCATGTCTAGTGACCTCGTGGGAGAAAAAGCGCAAACGATCAAAACAAAAATTAACCCCGATGGCAATCCTGATCCTGTGCACGAAGTTGCGGTAGGGGTAAAAGCAGATCTTCGTGGACAAGAGCCGAACGATCACAATCTCTCGACGCGCACCTTTATGCTCCTTCCCGAGGAGTATCGCAACATCGCTGACTATGGCGATGTCCTCGCACACACCTGGCTTGATCCCCAGTATGCGGGAGGTGTCTTCCCTGCAGGAACGACATCTAAAGATACGGATGTTCCTGGAGATGGAAAGTCATACAAATATTTACAACTGTCCGATACCGCTCCTAAAGCAAACGGTGGGTTGACCGTCCACATGTCCTCACCACAACAACCTAGCACCATCGTTGGATTTGATCGGATAGCTCATTCAGCTGTCAGCCTCATTGGGAGCATCAACGGTGAAAAAATTGATACGTTTGACATCAACCCCACCGTCCCCGGAGGACGACTGACACGTGCGCTGTGGGAAATCGTGTGTCACGTGCTTAATCCCGATCCGACGAAGCAAACCGTTCCCTACGCTGGATTTGAAAAAATCTTACAACAAGGAAGTAGTGCGTGCTACACCACCGCTCCGGCTCCACAATGTCAACCAGGTCAAGGAAGTGCTGCAACCATCAGTCAGGTTGGCAATGGCTACGAGGTCACTGCCCCTGCTGACGCAAGTACACTCATCACTTCTCTTCCATCAGAATATGGTCAAAAATCGTGCGACTGGGCAAGTGGAAAAGGATTGGCATTTGCACTCAATGCAAACTTTGGAAATAGCGCACATGACCCCATCGGGCCATTTGGATTCGATGGCAACATCACCAATGTTCCTCCGAAACCAGGTACCAATCCAATGTCACTCATGATTGATAAAAATGGGACAGCGCATGTGTATGACTGGGACGGACGCAGCGGAAACCGAGCAGATATCAAAGGTACCCCAGATTTAACGCAAGCACAGTTTATCGTCACTGGAGTATACTATGACAACTTCCAACCTCCATATGATGGGCCACTCTTCCGCACGGCTATTGGTTTGAAAAACAACATGCTCTACATTCGCACGCTGGCAGCCAATCCGGCTGGGGTAAAACAAGCTATGGCGGATTTGGGTATTGATGATGGGCATTTTGTCATGCTTGATGGTGACAGTGTGACACAACTGTGTAAGGCCAATACTGATGGGACGATGACTCAAGTCTTCCCCAATCCTACTGATCCAAATGTGCAACAAGCCCACTATCCATTTGCAGTCGCTGTGAGTATGGGTATCAAGGCTGGAAGCCCCTCTTCATCATGTTCACCTGCTCCCGGTGGAAATACCAATCCTGGCGGAAGTGGTGACACGAGTCAAACGATTGCCTGCCCTGGACCAAAACGCATTCCAATTGCTGCAAATAATGTAGGATGTAACGCCAATGCTCCAGCACCAGACGCTTCATGGCTCCAACTCAAACAAGGAGTTCATTATATGGTCAACCAAGTTGTGTCGATCAGTGATCCTACCTCATCGGGCAACCAAATTGACAAATGCTTCAATGATGTCGTGGACCAATCACTTGCGGCAGGAGTCAACCCTATCTATACATTGACAATATGGGCACAAGAAAGTGGAGCGAGTAACTATGCCAGATTCCCAGGAGTTCAAGACTTTGGTATCAACAGCTCCAGTGTCGTTGGTTTCCAAGCCCAATTGAGCTCATTCTTAAATCTTCCCTATGCCTATCCACCCACATTTAGTCAATGTTTCCAAAACGGGTGCTCATGGGACAACTACAGTCAGGCATATCACTATGGGGAATTTGACAGCAGTTGCACGATCACCAGCGGAGCTTCTGCATACGCAGCAAAAACGATGAGCAACATGAGTGTCGTCACCCAAGGACACTGTGATCTGCCCGCCTACCCAACACAAATGACCAGTTGTCATTAACAACATTTGTTTCTTTCTTGCATGAACACCACATCGAGAATACAATATAAATATCTTTCTCTCCTTTAAAAGGAGAGAACATCTGGCGGGTTCCCTCTTAGGGTGCCAGATAAGAGAGGTCCGATGCGCCGCATACTCAAAAAACTTCCATCGATTGTTCTCGCCGTTTTTGTCTTTATGGCATTTGTGTTTGCAGGAATTGCGCGCGTGCAAGCTGCAGCGGGTCCCAATTTACCTTCCCCCGCACAAGGTGGTCCTTCATCAGATGCTGTTTCAAGTTACCTTGACTCTATCGGAGCGGGCCTCACAACAGGCGCTCCAAACCTAACAACAACAGTCGCTGACTGTGGATTTACAGATACGACCACGCAAAAAGTTTCTGGAGATGGTGCCTTGTGTTCTATCCTTAAAGGCCTCATCGTGTTAATGGCAGGGACCACTCCAAGCGGTTCTAGCCAAGCTAACTCGGGATCTGGACATCAAACAGCTCTCTACTATCCTGGAGCGATTGGAACCACACTCAATATGACAGGTATTGCACTGGCAAACCCACCAGTGAGTTCTCGTGAATATGTGGCGGACGTGATGCAAAACATGCAACATCCATTTGTTCAATCTGCGTATGCACAAGGTATTGGGTTTTCATCCTTAAGCCCCGTGTTAGGGTTATGGAAAGTATTTCGTGATGTCGCGTATTTCTTCTTTGTCGTCATCTTTGTAGTTGTTGGCTTTCTCATCATGATTCGCAGTAAAATTGGTTCTCAAGCAGCCGTGACTGCACAGCAAATGCTTCCCAAGCTTGTCGTCTCACTCATCTTGGTTACGTTCTCTTACGCCATCGCTGGACTGATGATCGACATCATGTATCTGATCATCTACCTCATGATTGGTATTTTCTCTTCTGCTTCAGGAGGAAAACTAACTACCTTGAGACTTCAAGATATTGCATTTGTACAAAACATCTTTTCCAATGGATTCGGTATCATCGGCAATCTAGTCGGTGGCATTTCTCAAAATATAGGTGATATTGTAGCTAGCTTAACCAACGCGGGATTGGGAGGGACAGGAATTGCGGATTTTGCAGGAAAACTTGTCGGGGGCGTGACAAATGTCATCATGGTTCTCGTGCTTACCATTGTCATTCTCGTTTCCCTCTTTCGCACATTTTTTGCTCTAGTAAACGCGTACATTGCCGTTTTCTTTTCCGTTATTTTTGCGCCTATCCAACTTCTTTTTGGTGCCCTCCCTGGACAAAACACGTTTGGGAAATGGATCAAGGGACTCTTTGAAAATCTCTTAGTATTCCCTGCCCTCATTTTGCTCATCTTTATCGCTTATTTCTTTACACTTGGCATCAATACTACAAGCAGCGACACGGGATTCTCTGCTCCTCAGCTTGGGAGCAATCAAGGAACAAACGGTGTGGGAGCATATCAAGGATTATTAGCTCTGGGTGCCATTTTAGCTATGCCAGAAGTATTAAAAGTAACGAAGGGACTTATGAAGGGCGAATTGGGAGTAGGAGTTGAAGATCTGAGAAAGAATTTTGAAAAAGGCATTAAGCCAGCAACTTTGGTCGGAGGAACTCTTGGAGGAGCTGGCGTTGGGTTCGCTGGAGGAGCCCTACTTGGACTTAACAGCGCAATCAAAGAACCAGGGACACTCAAAGAAAGAGCCGGCCGGCTTGTTCGTAATACTGCAGTAGGAACAGCAGCTGGAGCAGTTGGTGGAGGCTTCGTTTCGAGTGGTGAAGCATGGAAGTTAGCTAAAACAGTCGGTAGACAAACAACTGGAGCGGTTATTAATGTGGTTGCAGGAGAAGAGATACAAAATGCTTTGGACCGATTTGATCCTTCTAAACGACCACGCCCAACTCCTCCATCTGCGTCAAACCCAACAGCCGGAAGAAAAGTTCACAACCCAACTCCCCCTATTGAATAGTTGTGCTCTTTAAATCAGAGATTCTTTCTCTGGTCAGGAGAAAGCTCTGTTGTTCACCGCAAACACAAGAGAAAATTTCCAACAAAATGTTTTAATCTTACTCTGACTCGATAACCGTATCTTGAAGTTTCTGAGCTGTTTTTGCAGCTATTCTACCAATAGATCTCTTCAGTTTTTCAGCATTTTTCATGATAATTTCTCTCGATTCAGGAGTAATAAAATGAGTTGCTACGGCAGCATTTAAAACGTCTCTTAAGTTATTGTCATCCCAATTTCCAGATCCTTCAAACTGTTGATTAAAGTTATTGTCCATAATTCCAAGCAACCACTGACGACGAAACGCTTCCGTAGCTTCTCGCGCTACTTCCCAATATGGCCTTCCAGTTTTAGGATCGATAGCTTTTTTGTCTGCTGAGGCTGAGGTATAATCGCGAATTCTATAAATATAAGGTTCCAAATACTGCCATTTCGCCATAATGGATGGAAAATAATCCATTTTTGCCATTTTTTTCGCATCGTGCTCTGGCTCAAGAATCCAGTTATGTATTTCATATCCAACGGTTTGCATTTGTCCTATGTACGTTTTGAGTACATCCGTCTCTAATTGATCCCAAGGCATATGCTCTACGTCTAACTTCCCATCTGCTCGTCTATATTTATCACTATTGAAATCTACTATTTTTCCATCGGCATCTCTGAAGCGAGGTGTTTTTGCATATCTTCCTTCTGGACCTGCCTCTACGTCTCCAATATAAGCGAAGTGCAAAAACCCAGGATACAAATCCCACCCTGCATCATATGGTTTTCTCGTATCAGGAAGTACAACAACGGGAGCGAACGATTCTTTATCTGGCTTTGCTCCCGAAGTGTCAAAGTTTGATTTTTCGTTGAAGAATCCATTTATTGTAATTTCTGGGCCTGATTCACGACGTTTATCAGCATATTTACGTCTGTATTTGGTAATATGCATCACCTGACGAACCTCATCTTTTCCAGTCCATGCTTGCTCGCGATCAAACTCGGACGGACGCATAAAACATGTTTGCAATCTATATGCCATTCGAGCAGCTGTTGGATTTGTCTGGCTTGCTACATACTCAATAAGTTTGGACTTATTCTGCTCAAAGTTAGCAGCAGATATCTGAACACCACCAATCTTGATTGTGTTTTGCCACACATCATCAAAAATTCTCCATGCATCCCCCACACCTTTCATCTTAAAGATATACGCCATATCTTCAGAACGAAGATCAACACCACTAGGTTTCAATTCTTTAATAAACTTTCCAGAACCAAAAGCTCTTTCTACCATGGAAGCTGTTGCTTGTAAATTTCTACGAGCTTCTACTTCTGTTGATAGCTCCGCATATAAGGCTGGATCATTTTCTTTAACTCTAGGTAAACGATCGTTTGTCAATTCGTTCCAAAGTTTTTCTTGTTCATCAAATGTTTTCTGAGTTCCTTCTAGTGCATTAAGCAACGCTTCTATTCCTTCGCGACTAATATCTTTTTTCTCTTGAATTAACTTCTGTATTTTTTCTTTCGCATCATTAAAGCCTTGATCTCCATATTGTGGATCACGAATATCAATCCCATTTGCACGAGCTTCTCGTTCGGTCTTTTCAAGCTCTGTAAGTAAATTTTCTAATTGCTGCAATGTATACGTCGGAGATAGAGCTTGTTTTTCATCCAGATGAATAACATCTGAAACGGCTTTTCTCAAACCGGCCGCAACAACAGCTCTTTCAGTATTAATTCGCCTATTTTCTTCATCTATAAGAGATTGCTTCTCTTTTTCTGCTTTATCTTTTTCCTCACCTAATTTTGATTGAACCAATGATCGTAACTCACTATGGTAGCGCGCTTTTATTGCAGTCTCATTAAACTGAAGTAATGCCTGATCAATTAAACGCTTTTGTTCTTCTAGCGAAACGTCACCAAGTCCCTTTTTATCACTATCCTTTGAAACATTTCCAAAAGGCTTCGCTTTTGCAATAGCATCCTCTACCTTTTTATATTCAGGTTCTTGAGATAACTCGGAAGGAAGCAATCCTTCTGCTTCTCTTATTAAGGCATCTTTGCTCGATTCTACAGATTGAATAATGGTAGAAATATAACGATTCCCCTCTGTCTGCTTTTCTGAAGAAGGTAAAATATTTATCCAAGCAACCTTTTGAACATCTACTCCTTTACGGGCTTCCAAAAGACGATCGTAGAGAGACATTGTTTCAGCAGACTTCGTACGAGACGACGTGTGAACTTCTTCCAGAGCTTTCTCGAGATCAACAAATTCTTTCGCCCTGGAAGGATCCTTGAGAAACTCATTCTTCCATACATCAAACATACGATCATCAATACTTCGCAGATGAGCATCTACTTTATCTAAGTAAGTTGCTTTAATTCGATCGATTTCTTGCTTTACTGCAGAAGGAGACATTCCTCGAGATTCCAATTCGGATTGGATTTGAGCAATATTTATTTTTGCACGTGCCGCTTCAATGTTTTGCCGAAGATTACTAAGAGCAGTAAAATTAAATGTCGAGAAATCCGTATCGATCAATTTCTTCAATTGAGACACTTCAGGCCGTTCGGAATGTCTTATATCCTTCGTGAGTAACGAGTCTCGCTTCTCTTGAAATTTCTGACGTTTATCTTCTAATGTTTTTTGAAGAGCATCTAAGCGACGTGGAAGTATATGCCTCATGTAATTTTCTCTATCTCTTTGCTGTCCCTGATCTAGACCCATGACAACTAGAGCCAATACGGCTGGATCATTTAACTTCGCTCGAAGTTTTTGAATATTTTGTAGATCAACAGTCGTGATTGTATCAATCGCCGAATTAACATCCCGCAACATACTAGTGTCAGGAATTTGACGATTTAAATCACTTTCAGGAAAATAATCAGGACGCAAAACAGCTAAGTCTTGGGTAAATTGAGTGGTCTTTTTCTTAAGATCAGCCAATTCAGTCATCCCATGGCGAGATACCAATTCATCTTCAAAATTATTTGCATTAAATTCAATCAATTTTACTTTTTCCGGAGTTGGAGTTTCCACTTTTGCTGACTCTACAGAAGGGAGATTGCTTCCTTGTCCTGTTTCTCTCTTTGAATTTTCTTCAAAAATCTTATCAATATATCTTCCCAAAGCTTTGTGTTTATTTTTATTTACTTCAGCTTGCCTGCGAATTCTATCCATTTCCGTAGTATTTGATGGATCAACACTTTTAAGATCTTCATCTCTAGCTGAATCTTCAGCTGCTATAAGGTCTGGGATTGAGTCCTTGATATCATGTAAAGTTCCTTTATCTGATTCACTCAATTTATACGTTTTATCAGATCCATTCATTTTCCCTACTATGCCGTAGATTTTTTCAGCAATAGAGTAGTATTGTTTTTCTCTTTCGCCTCCACCAATTTTTATTCTACTTGATGTTTTTTCAAACCCTTCTACCCCTTTTTGGGGATCCGAAAGATTTTTATTCTCATTGAGAATGTGTTGTGGCTTCAATGAAGATTCAGACTCTGGCATACGACTATTTTACTCCTTTATTTTAGAGATTTCATCATGTATTTCAGGGGAAAGAAGCAAAGAATCGTTTACAATTCCTCACACCGAACAGCTTGCAAAATATTACTATAGGGTTATAATAACCATATCGCTCTATAACAGATTCGGCTAAGAGGTGAAAAGTGAAAAAATGGCTAAAGTGGGGGATCCTCTACTTGCTTACCTGGATTTTCGGGGGACTACTACCTTTTATGGTCTTTTTCCCTGGTAGCTCCCTCATGACCTCAAGTAGTGGATGGATATTATTTGCGTTATCCTGCTGGATGACCCCGTTAGGTTTCATCATTCTTACTTCCCCCCTCCTCTTTGTTGTTGGCTTAATGATCTACGCAGCATACGTAGGCATCGCGAGCCTCTTTCGGTAAGAGAAAAGAGTGTAACAATTTACAGCTCGTTACTCCTCAGTTCCTGAGGAAAAACGATTGTAAATTACGAAAAAAGCAGGTCTTTAAAAACGGCCTGCTTTTTTATATAGAGAGGCACTTGGTTACTTTGCTAGTTCTCTGGGCACATATAACTGTGTCTAGAGCATCTGTCCAAGTAGTTTTTGAGGATAACGTGATCTGTTTTCAGTGTGGGAAAACGGTTCTGGAGACGAACAACTATTGTCCGTACTGCTGCCAACGCCAGATTGAATACTGCGTCATTCGTCCAAGCATTGTTTCAGCACCAGGTGATACACCTATTCGCCAATGCTTTACCCTATGGCAGCGGGAAATTTCTATTCGGTCGGACGTTTTTACAACGGGTTCTTTAAGCTCACCTATCGAATCCAATAAACATGCCCAAGATGCTCTACGAACATTTGTAGAGCATCTCAAAAGGGAGGGGTGGGAAATAGAAGAATTGTGTACCGACGGAATATGGTATCAACATCGCCTTTTCCGTCGTGTTACCCTGTAGATAAACTCCAATTATCATGAGGAGAGATGAAGTGGTTAAAAAGGTAAACGTAAAGGATGGGCTCGTGTTGAAAGCCTATCTTGATAGAGATACAGTCGCCTGGCTTAATCAAGTAGGATCGTCAGATATTAGCGATGAACAATATGCTGAACGACTTGAACAGCAAGGCTGGAAACTCGTTTCTGTCGTATCCGCTACAAGCGAATTCCACGACAAGGAAATGTGGTTCCGAAAAGATTAACAGATGGGAACGGGCGCGCCCTAAAGACGCCCCTTTTTATTGACTTCTACACAAAAGCAGATAAAATAGCTATAGGCTCAATTGAGTAGTTTTCCATTCTGTAAAAGTTGGAGATTCTACAATGCAAAAGTGGGATACGTTGGAAATTCATGTCTGGTGGAATACGAAAACACCAAGATTTGCACGAGATGAAGAAGGCGACCACGAAGGCCCTTGGGGTCAAGTCGCTTCCCGCGCAAATAGTACGGCATATGATTTTAATGACGACACTATTCCCTGCAGCGGAGTTTCCGTTCCTATCTTGATGGAAAAAATCAAGCAAGAAGGTTGGGAACCGGTTTCTGTTGTTGATGGACACGCAAATCCAGACGCAACACAGAGAGAACATGGAGAGGTAATCTCTATCATGTTTTTCAAACGGCCGGTTAAAGAAGGGTAACTCTTCTTCCGAACCACTACCCAAATCTTTTTCATATGAGAAGGTGCCTTTTACTACTCAACCTTCTCTTTTCTCTTTGAATAACCTCTCTATTCCTTTTTTGTATTTATAGGCTTATAATATTCAAATCGCTCATTTAAAAAGTAAAGAGGACAATATCTTGAGTAAGATAACTCGGTTGGCACTCTGGTGTGTTATGATCATTTCCGTATGGATCATACTTGTGGTCATGCTAAAACTTGCATATCCTGCCGGTGACACGCTCAATCAAGTTTGTATCGGCATTTTTGCAGCCCCTATCGCTCTCATTCTTACTTTCCTAGGAAGAATGTTAATTATGGCCGCGATGTACGGATCAGTTCATTTAGGAGTAAAAATTTTACTTCTTCCTGTTTCATACGGAGGGGCATTTTTTTATTCACTTGCGATTGGTCAACCGATATCACAAGCTGTTCTCGCAGGATTTCTGGGCATCCCTATCCTTTACGGAGGAGGATGGCTAATCCTGAAGATTGGAAAAGCAGCGATAGAAGCACTTCACTCATGGTGGAGTACCTTCTAGCTGACCTTTTATTCTGAGGCGCTGTATAAAACAGCGCCTTTTTTATACCATCAGCACAGCCACGCACTTTCGAGATATAATAGATGGGCATGAGCTCAAAAGAGATTTCTGATCAGATTCGCGTCATCCTCTCCGTGCGCGACCAAGCCAACATTTACCTCTCGGGGCAGTATTTTGGACAACTGCTCTCCAACCCCAACTCCATTACGAACGAACTACAATCGCTTACGCTCGATGAAATCAGTGCCCTTCCAGATGATAACGTGAGCAAGCAACTTCCCTCTAAAATCATCAAAGATCTCGGTGGTCGGACCTTACTTTCACAGTGGATCACAGATTCCCTGCTCGGTATTCCCGTCGGACCCATTTGGACAGAGTACAGCGAAAAACTGCCTCAAATACCCTCGGTCCTCAGTAACCACCCCAAATGGATGCAAGAGATCGAGAGAGACTGGAACAAAGAAAAAAACATCGGTGAAGAACTGAAGCAAAACCCTCTTCCTCCTGAGGAGTTTGCAGAGACCTTTCACTGGACTGGCCGATTTATCATTTTCTTGCAAATTTTCGTCTTCTATATAAATGATAAATTGCACGAACTAGAGGGAGAACTCGACAGAGCACAACGAGAGGAAGAAGCTGCAAAAAAAGGAGAAACTGTTCCTGAGCCTGAACAAAAACAATCTCACACAGTAGGATCACACTTCCAAAGTCTTCAATCATCGAAACCACATGAAGAACAAACAGCAGATCAGCGTGAGCAAAAGCGCAATGATATGCGCCGCAATGCCAATATCTTTTTGCGCAGTTCTTTTCTCCAGTACTGTATCGACCACGGCATTGATCCAAAAGCTCTTCGTTACTTCGACGCGCTGGATGAAAACGTCCTGAAACGCGCAGCTTTTTATCAAGCACTCATTAAAACGAACGATAGCGATTTCTTTACCAAACTAGCCCTTAACCAACCTCGTCTTCATACAAAACTTGAACAATCAAATCAAATTTACGAGCTGGCACGCTCGTATGTCCAAGAGTTAACCCAAAGTAAACGCGATTCCCTATCTCTTCAAGAACCGGTCGACGTAGGAAATGACACGGCTCAAGCACTGCATATCACCGATCAACTCAACACGATCAGCAAGCGCATGCAAATCTACTATCGCACGCGCGAAGATTTTGCAGAAAAAGTTTTTGCTACTTCAGGAAGTGAACTGCGTGCAGAAATCCAAGAAGCCCAAGATGCTGGTCAAAAAGTGGATCGCGATGTCTTGCTCGCTGAGGAAATGCGCAAATCAATCTTGCGTCAAATGTTTACGGATGCGCAAGACAATCAAGATCAATTGAATCAGTTGTATGCAGATACCGGCTATGCGCCAGCAGAAGGAGAAGAGCCATCCTTCGATGAGTGGTATCAACAAAGTGATGCGTCAAATTCATCGATCGCTGATCTCTTTAAATCACAAAACAATCTCCAAAACTTCACCAAAGCCGTCGATCAAGGAAGTACCATCGCGAAAAACCCACTCCTCGCCGGAGCTATTGGTGGCGCTGCCGGGGTCGGTGGGGCATTTATTTATGGTGCGATCACACAAGGGCTTGCAGGTGGAGCTGGGGCAGCTACCGTGGGTGTCGGTGGTGCCATCGCTGGAGGTTGGGCGGGAGCACAGGTAGGAGCTGCAATTGGAAGTATTGTTCCCGGAGCAGGAACGCTTATCGGTGGAGTGTTTGGAGCAGGAGCTGGAGCTCTTCTTGGTGGGTTCGGCGCTGGATATGCATCGACGCAAATTACCGTTGGTGGAGGATCCCTCGCTCAAGGAATTGGAAATGCGGAGCTTAATCTCGCGACTGCCGGGAAATGGGGAGCCTCACAACTTCCCACAGTGGCAGGTGCTGCCGCTCAAGGAGCAGCTGCTGGAGCCGCAACGGCCGCACCTACAGCAGGAGCTCTCGCCTCCCAAGCAGCAGGATATACAGCTACTGCAGGAGCCAGTTCCGTCGCAACCGCAAGCAACTTTTTAGCATCACTCTCTCATTTGACACCAGCGTTTTCATCAGCACTAGGAGCTGCTGGTGTCGTCGTGGGTCCCATCGCTGCAGTCGGCATCATCACTGCGACTGTCGTCGTCCCAACGATGCTGAGCCAATACTTGGTCCCTACTGTTGGAGGCCCAGGCTCTGCATCCGGCTCTTGTTCTCCCGGAGCTTGGCCAACGGATGGAAAAATCTCCTCAACTCAATACTATCCAGATGGATCATTTCACTCTGTGTATGAAGGAAAAGCACCCGAATATAGCGCCCTCCCAATGAATGGACATACGTTTATTGTTCCAACAAATTCCACAGAAGCCAACACCGCCTTACAAAATGGATGGTGGGCAGCGGTTGATATCACCAACAAACAAGGAACCAATGTATTTGCTCCATATAGCGGCACGGCTGTGGCAGAAGAAGATCAACAAACAGATCCAGAAGGGACCACAAAAGCAACCTGTCGTTATTTTTTCAAACCTGCACCCGATGATGATCATGGGATTTGTTACAAAACGCCATATGGAAACTCGATTTGGATCTACGTGAGCGATCCACAACGAGGAGATTTTGTTCAAGTGTATGGCCACTTATCAGCGTTCGCTACTGGAATCCCCATCAACCAGCCATTTCAAGTTAGTGCAAACCAATTTTTAGGGCAAATGGGAGCAACAGGTAATGCGACTGGTCCTCACCTTCACTACGAAGCAATTCGTGTCAATAATCCCAATGACACCACACATACCACACCTATTAATATCGCAAAAGACACTATTATTCCCAATAGTGTACAAATTAAAGACACTGTTTCCCACAGCGGCTGCCAATTAGACATGTCCCATCCCCCGAGCGAAAATAACAGCGACTGCCAAGCTTCCGCTGCGAATTTTGCAAAATACAATAACCCTCCGCTCACCCAACCACAGTCATATAAGGTAAGCGGGTGCAATCGACTCGTCACTGCAGCTAAAAAATATATTGCCCAACTCGTTCCAGGCTTCTGTGATGATTATGACCAACCGACAGACCCATCCATCCGCAGTCAATTTTGGAATCAATCCTTGTATGAAAAAGGTGATGCCAGTAATCCACGTCCCCAACAAAATGGGAATGCTTGTATTGCTCCACTTGGTAAAGGCCAATATAACTTTGATTCATGTAACAACGATGTGAAGTATGAAGATATGGCTTGGTGTACCAATTTGGTCAACACCATATATTCCGCCAACGTTGCTGGGTGGAAAATCAATGACGGCGGTGTTGAAAAGATGCAAGAAGATTGGGAACAAAATACTACGAGAAAAACTGTCCTCGCTTCTGATCCCACGGCTTCTCCAGATCAATTAGTCCTTGGATCAGCAGTTTTCTTTAACTCATCGAGTAATCCTTGGTCACACGTTGCTATCGTGTGCGATACCAATGCTACAGCAAAAACGATGACCATCTGCGAAGCCAATAATACGACCACGACTCGTACATTTACCTATACACAAAAAGCCGATGGAACAATGGGATATCTTGATAGTACCGGAAAAGATTCTGAAATCTACTCATTTGGACCACCTCCGCTTGGGCTAGATGATGCTTCTTGTAGTTCTGGCACCAAATTACCAGACGAAAGCAGTTGTTCTGATAATACACAATGCCAATCAGAATTTTGTGATATGAGTAAAGGAGATCCAAGTAATCCAAACAGCGGAATCTGCCGTGAGCCAGGTGCAAACAGTGGAGTTCCGTTCTAATATGAAGATCATGCAGTTTTTAAAACAACTCGCTCAAGTAATTCGTAAACACCCTTTTCTTACCTTAGGAGTTGTTCTCTGTTGCTTCGTTTTGATTGGAATGATTCTCGTTCTTCTTACTCCAAATCAGAAAAAAACAGCAGTTCAAATCCAAACGCCTACTTTTTTCACTAAAAATGCTATCCAAGTCCAGCAAGTGACAATTTCACCGTCTAGTAGCATTTCAACTTCTCCAGTTCCTGTTTTGCAAGTCAATCAATATCAACCGCAAGCTTTTCTTCCCAGTACCACACAGGCGTTTCAATTTGAGCAAAATACGAAAGTGCAAAACGCGTATCAGAGTAGTGATGGAAGTATTATTATCTCTCCCCTTGGGAATGACGGAACCATCCAATACGTGAATACAAACAATTCACTGTCAGATACCAATGCAAGTAATGGTGTGATCACAAAGGAAACTGCAGTGACACATATTCAACAATTTTTGCAAAAAATTGGATATCCTCAGTCCGAGATCAACCTTGATTCGCCGCAAGTTATTTATTACCAAAATGGTGATGAAGATGCAGGAGTCAGTGAAATACCAACGTCACAAGGGATGTTTATCTATACATTGAGTTTTAATGGGACAGGAGTAGGGATCGGTAATGCGGTTCCTTCGCAACTACAATTCATCATCAGCACAAAAGGAATCGTGAAAGCCATTATTCCTCCGTATATATCGGTCACGCAGACCAATCAAGTCATCACCCCATTTACAGCAGATCAAATTAAACAAAATATTCAAAAGGGGCTCATCAGTGTGACTGATGCCACACAGCAGAGATTATCTTCTTCAGAAATTTCAACTCTTTCTATCGATACGATGGAGATAGAATATCGATTTGATGTAGACCAAAACCTGCTTATTCCCTTTATACACATCACCGCAACAGCAACCGTCGACGGAAATTCTGTTCCTGTTAATGCGATCACACCTGCAATTAACTTCTCAAAATAAAATCCATTCCATTTCGTATACACGATACGATGTGCAATAATAAGGAATACGTTGGGCCACGTGTATGCAAGAACATCCAGTTCCACAAAACGTCACCGGCTATGAGTTCCACTTGATTGGACAAATGACACTCAAGCAATTTTTTTTGCTCGGAGGTGGAGTGCTTGGAGCTGTCATCGTCAACGCGGTTGGTACACCCGCGCTGTTTAAATGGCCACTGATGATTACCTTTGTCTTGGGAGGAGCAGCGCTTGCGTTTGTCCCGTACGAAGGCCGCCCACTGGATCGATGGTTTTTTGCCTTCCTCGCTTCCATCTACAAGCCCACACTTTTTTACTGGAAAAAAACCAATCCTCGCCCAGAAGTTTTTGACTATACAGCACCCACCACACTGGTGGTTACGACTACAGTCCAAGATGTTGACCTTACACATTTACGTTCCCAACGCGTCAATGACTTTCTACAGACAGTTTCTGCACCAGAGGGACAAGAAGCAGATATGTGGAGTGATGAAAAAGGTGCCATCGATGGTATCATGAAGCTCTTTTCAGCTCCTTTGATCGAACCAACGTTTACAACCCCCACTATTCATGCCAATCAACCAGACACATCTATTCAATCATCTCCTGCTAAAACAACCGCACCAGAAAAAGAGGTATTCGTGGCATCAGTTAACGCTCCGCTTGAACCAGCAAAACCAGTCGAAGTCAAAAAAACCGCTACTGTTCCCCTACCAGAATCCAAACCCCTTGCAGCAATTGCTCCTCAAGAAATTGGGAGCAGCGAACATACGCAAAAAACAGATGAATCACTTCAACCCGTACGCATGAGCACAGCACTTCCCTTTCCTGCACCACCCAGCAAACCAAATATGGTTGTGGGGATGGTGCTTACTCCGGATCAAAAAATTGTCGATAATGCGATCGTGGAGATTGTTCGCCGCAGCGATGGCACACCAGCCAGAGCTCTCAAAACCAATGCGCTGGGACAGTTTGCTATCGTCACGCCACTTGCCAAAGGTGAGTACGAAATTGCTGTCGAGAAAAATGGATTAACGTTTGAGAAGACATTGCTTGTCGTCAATGACACGATCTTGCAACCTATCCTTATTCAAGCAACGTAAAAAGAGATTAGAGATAGGAAATAAGATATATGATTTTTCTTTTCTTATTTCATATATCATATTTCTAATTTCCTAGATCAAAGGAATCTAACTACAAAATCAAAAAACGCATGCGCTACAATAGATAAAGAGAATATCAAACAATGGTTACGCAATCCAACGCCATCCAGTCGACGACACAAAAATATCTCGAAATTAGTGATATTACCAATGACCTCATCTTGCTCCAAGATGGATCTTGTTCTTTGGTGCTCAACACGAGCGCGATCAATTTCGATTTGTTTTCCGAAGAAGAGCAGGATGCGACGATCTATGCATATGCCGCCCTTCTCAATTCACTTTCCTTTCCTATCGAAATTGTTATTCGCTCACAACAAAAAGATGTCTCGGGCTATCTGGAGTTGTTAAAGAACCAAGAGGTCCACGCATATAATCCGCTTCAGAAAAAACAAATTCGCGATTATCGCATGTTTATTGAGCAACTCGTCCAAGAGCGCAATGTCTTGGAAAAAAAGTTTTACATTATCATTACAGCATCACCAATTGAACTCGGTGTTCCTGGAAGTGCGTCGGTCGTCCCAGGGCTTCCGAAAACAACCAAAACGGTTCCTGTCTTTGACAAATATGCCGTGTTGGAAAAAGCTGCCACCATTCTAGGCCCACGCCGGGATCACTTAATTCATCAATGCGCCCGTATCGGCTTGTACGCCCAACAACTCAAAACGCAAGAGCTTATCCAGCTCTTTTATACAATCTATAATCCAGAATCTGCAAAAGGACTAAAAGTGAGTGATTCATCGGCATACACCACGCCTCTCGTCCAAGCAAACTTGCGTGTCAGTGAAGATCAAGCCCAACTTCCCCAGCATCCAGACGAGCAAGCACAACCTTCTACTCAACCCGCAGCACCACAAATTCCAGTAGCTGCCAATCCTGTCGCTTCGTCTCCAGCTCAAGCTGCACCAGTTACATCAAGCCAACCTTCTCAGTCGGTGAATCCCGCAACTCTGCCATCACAACAAACGGTTGAACAACCTAAACCAATCATACAATCTCCAATGGTCAGTGAAACACCAACCCTTCACATGACACCATCCGCGTTACAATCAACGCCGTTGGATTTAAAACCACCGACACCACCTTCGGTGGAAATATCCAGTATCAATATTCAAGAATCAACTGCACAGAACATGCAACCGCAGACAGTGTTTGTTCAACCTGTTACCCCACCCTTACAACCATCAATCGCACCTAATGTAAGTTTGAAGGAAGAACCTGTGTTTAATAGTGATTTAAAGCCACCAACACCGCCAGTTAGCAGTTTATAGGGCATAATATCTCTACAAACTACCAACTACTATCTATAATCTAATATTGTATGCCCGTTAATTTATTTACATTACTCAAACCTCCCACTAAAACGGGAGTAACAACCACACCACAAACCAAAGAGCAACAAGATTTGTCGTCAGATCTTGAAAAATTTTCGTCTGGATTGGTGAGCGTTCTTGATATCATTGCACCTGAGGCAATTGAAGTTGATTTCAATTATCAGCGAATTAATTCTGTGTATACACGTACACTCTTCATTTCTGGCTATCCTCGTTCTGTACCCGCCAACTGGCTTTCTCCCCTCATCAACTTTCCCCAATCCATGGACATTTCGATGTACATCTACCCCGTCGATAGTGCCAAGATTTTAAATGACTTGCGACGCAAAATTACAGAGATGGAGGCAGAGCTCTCTTCCGATATTAAGCAGGGAAAAATTAGCAATATTGATACTGAAATCAAATTAGCAGATGCGCGCGTCATCCAGGAACAGCTTGCCAAAGGAGCAGAGCGTTTCTTCCAGTTTGGTTTGTATATCACCATCTCATCGCCAACCATCGAAGAACTTAATAAAATTACGAAACAAATTCAGAGCACACTTGGAAGTTTGTTGATCGTGAGCAAAAACGCTACCTTACAGATGGAAGAAGGGTTTAAAACGACTCTCCCTGCTGGAATTGACCGCTTGCAGTACTCACGCAACATGGATACAACTTCCCTCGCGACGACTTTTCCATTCACTTCTTCTGAGTTAACCAGTGAGACGGGAATTGTGTATGGTATCAACGAGCATAATGATTCTCTTGTTATATTTGACCGTTTCTCGATGGAAAATGCCAACATGGTCGTCTTTGCCAAGTCGGGTGCAGGGAAATCATTCGCCGTGAAGTTGGAAGCATATCGCTATCTCATGTTTGATACAGAGATGATTATTCTCGATCCAGAACATGAGTACGAAGATATGTGTACAGCTGTTGGTGGTGAGTATGTGAACTTCAACTTTGATTCTCCGGTCAAAATCAATCCTTTCGATCTTTCGACTGTGTATGAAGAAGGACAAAATGAGTTGGGAACCAAGATCATCACACTTCACTCACTTTTGCGCGTCATGATGGGCGAGATGAGTCCCACAGAAGACGCCATCATTGACCGTGCCATCGTCGCAGCCTACAAAACCAAAGGTATTACACACGATCCTGCCACTCAATCAAATGAACCACCATTGCTTGAAGATCTCTACAAAGTGCTCATCGGGATGGAAACACAAGAATCTGCCAATCTTGCCGCACGGTTAGAAAAATTTGTAAAAGGAAGTTTCCGTGGAATTTTCGATCAAAAATCAAACTTCGACCTGACCAACAAATTCACAGTGTTTTCTGTCAAAGAGCTGGAAGAAGAGTTGCGCCCAATCGCGATGTTCATGATTCTTGATTTCGTCTGGACGAGAGTGAAGCGCAACTTGAAAAAACGCATTTTAGTCGTCGATGAAGCCTGGTACTTTATGAAGTACAAAGATACAGCGTCATTTTTACACTCAATGGCTAAGCGGGCTCGTAAATATTTTCTCGGAATCACCACCATTACACAAGATGTCGAAGATTTCTTGAATAGCGAATGGGGAAAACCAATTGTCTCCAACTCCTCTATTCAATTGCTCATGAAACAATCATCAGTTGCTATCCCTCGACTTGGAGAAACGTTCTTTTTGTCTGAAGGAGAAAAACGATTATTGCTTTCAGCAGATGTCGGAGAGGGTCTCTTTTTCGCAGGTCAAAATCACGTCGCCATCCGTGTCATCGCCAGTGATGTCGAGTACTCGCTCATCACTACCAATCCTGAAGAAATTTTAAGAAGACAACAGACAGCACAAGCGCAACAACAACTCACTCCAGAGCAAATGACGACGATACAACAATAAGGAACTTTGTATGGACATCGGCAAACTTTTCCAAGGACGGATCAATCGGCGTACTTTCATATTGGGAATACTTACCGTTTTTTTGTGCATGATGATACCTCTTTTACTTATGAGTTTCTTTTTTCCAAGTTCAGGATCCTTCGAGTCTTCATTCTCAACTATCATCTTCTTCCTCATCTGGCTCGTTGTTTCTATCTGTGGTCTTACAATCAACCTCTCTCTCTTCATTCGCCGTTGGCATGATCTCGGAAAATCAGGATGGTTTATCCTTCTGCAATTGGTTCCCTATATCAACTTATTGTTTGTTCTTTATCTGCTTTTCGCCCAAGGACAATCAAAGAAAAATAGGTTTGGATCCCCACCTTCTTCAAAAATTCATTGGCCACAAGATATTCTTGCAATGGAAATAAAATAACTATTTCCGCATTTTTAACGCACATTCTCCGAATCACTCAAAAGAGTTGTTGAGTTTTTGCATAGAGCTTGTATAGTGGATAGAAATACCGACTATGCCTACCCCCACAGATCTTCATACTCGGCTTTCTTCCCAAGCGCAACAAGCCAACCAACAACTCCAATCGCGTTTTCCGAATGCGCATAAAAAACTTCAAGAACTTGGATTCTCACTTAAAGATCTACGTCGACACAGTGCCAATATTCTTTCGGCAGCGGCCATTGCCGGAGGGGTGCTCGCAACAGCACCAATCATTCAGCACGTTGTTCATCCCACACAGATACAAGAAAAACTTTCTACTGACCAGTTGACTGATATCATGAAAACAGAGCTTTCTAATATCCTTCCTCAAAAAATTGGTCCACTTTCTCCTCCGACGGAAGATCGGATCAGTGATCTCGTCAATCAAACATTGGGAATCAACGTTACTGCAAACTTGGATGGGAATCATTTGATTACCACGTATGGATATATCGGCCAAGAACAGCATCTTCCCCGCTATCCCGGCGATACTGTTAGCCAACACGACGCACTTCAAAAAGAAGGCATCACAGCCGGCTTGGGAGGATTTGGCTACTTTGCACCAAGCAAGTCAGAGATGACGGAGGAAGCATATTTGGAAGAAAAATACTACGTCGCAGTTCCGATCATGTACTTACCAAATTGGTCAGGAAATGTAAAAAAGATTGTCTCCTTTTATAAGTTCCGTAAAATGCTGGTTATCAATCCGAAAAATGGGAAATCAATTATTGCCGATATTGCAGATGCTGGCCCTGCCGGATGGACAGGAAAAAGTTTTGGAGGATCGCCTGAGCTAATGCAATACTTGAATATGAAAGATGGAAAACAAAAGGGTCCCGTCGTCATGTTGTTTATTGATGAGAGCAATCAGAAAATTGCTCTTGGACCAGTTGAACAGGCACAACCGAGATACATCGCAAAGAAATGACGTTCTTGAAAGTTGGTATTTGATATTTGGAATGAAAATATATATGTCAACACTATTTTATGACCACCTCATTCCTTGGGAAAAAGTACAGGTGACGTTGAATGGGATTGATGCGACGGTCGAAGAAAAAGCCATCATCCTTGATCATATTGAAGAAATCATCCATACACACATGCTTATGTATATGCTCGAAAGACTTCCACAAGAAAAACATGAGTCATTCATCATCCGTTTTCATGAAAATCCCTCAGACATTACACATATTGGCTTCTTACGAGAACACGGAACAAAAGATATAGAAAAAGAAATCCAAGATGCAATACAAAAAACAGTAGAAAATCTTCTCAGTGATTTAAAGTAAAGTGTTACCTCTTAAACGGCATCACTACATTGACTGGATACTCACTTCCCTCGGCAAGGATGACTCCAGGCTTCAACTCATCTGTCATTTTAAATATGACTTGAGGAGTCTCCAAGTGTGTGAGCACATCCAATAAAAACCTTCCGTTAAATGAAATTTTCTTTTGTTCACTGGGTGCGGTGCTAGAACTTATCCTCGTCTCCTGCTCACCTAAATTTGCGCTCGCCGAGCGAACAATACACTCTTTATCTTCAAACAATAACGAAATAATCGAAGAACTTTCTTTCGCAAACACAAGGGCAGTTTTTAGGGCCATCATCCATTCTTCACGGTCCAAGCCCGTTTCAAAGGTGAAGGAGCGAGGAATCACTTGTTCATACGGTGGAAACTCACCATCAACGAGTCGTAACAGAATAATAGAGTCATCTACAAAAAAAAATGATTGTGAGAGCTCATTACTTACCCCAAAACTGACTTTTTTACTTTTTTGCCGATTGATGATGCTTGTAATCTCACCCACCCCTTTTGCGGGTAACAGTAGTTTCTGCGGCTTTGAAAGTTCAATAGACACCGTTTCCCTCACACAGCTAAGTCGATACCCATCCGTACAGACAAACGTCATTCCTTCACTTGTCATGTCCCAAAGGATAGAGGCTAGTACGGGACGAGTTTCATCCAAACTCGCAGCATAGAGACATGACTCCAATGCACGAGTGAGATTCTGCGCATCAAATACAATTTTTTCTCCATTAAATTCAGGAAAGGGAGGAAAATCATTCACAGAAAAAAGAGGAATCTTCGATGTTTTTTTTCCCTGAATGAGGGTAAGAGAGTCTTTATCTGTTTTGAGCTCAAGTGGTCCAGCCAAGAGTGATGAGATAAACTCCTGAACAATCTTCGAGGGAAGAACACACTCACCTTCTTCAATTACTTTCGCTCCTACCGTTGTCTGATACCCTATGTGAAGATCAGTGGAACGAAGTGTAATGATTCCGTTTTTCGCTTGACAATAAATTCCTGTTAAGGATGGAAGTTGTGTTTTGTGTGCAGTAAATCGTCCTGCGTCTTGGATACTTTTGAGGAAATTTTCTTGGAGAATAGTAATGTACATATGTCGATGGAATGAATAATTTTTTCTATTGGTATGTGTACTTTGTTCGTTTTTCTTATTCTATACAATAGTAGCAATAGTAGTAGTACTGTGGTGTATGTGACTTTCTTTCTTCGCTTCTTCGACAAATTCGATGAATATTCGTGTGGAAGCCCCCTATCTCATCTGTTGAAAACAATGTGAGAAAGTTTCCACAAACGAAACTTTTCTCTCTCTTTCCTCAGTTCTACCCATTCTTTTCCCACGCTTGACTCATACTTTTCCACGGTTATTTTTCCACATTTTTATTCACACTGTGTAAAAGTTTTAATTTTCCAGACTAAATACACTTTATTTTGCTGTGTATTTGTTCCGTGGAAAAGTAATCTTTTTTCTAGATACCGTCCCTACTTTCCATCTCTTTCTATCCTTTTCCCATGAGGCTTGCGCGAATTGCTGACACACTTGTTTGTAGCTCAGCGGAAAAAGACAGTTGATCTTCCACCTTTTCAACAGCATGCATAATACTGGTGTGGTCACGTCCGCCAAACTCCATTCCCACCTGTACCAGAGGCATTTTTAAATCCTTATGTAAGAGAAACATGGCAATATGCCGGTAATCGACCAGAGGTCGTGAGCGTTTTGGTCCGGTCAGTTGTGCTGTCGTTACTTTGAAGTGTGCCGCAACCGTTTTCACGATATCTTTCGGTTTGACATTGTGGGTATTTGTGAGTGTAGGTGATTCTTCTTTTGCCAAGATGGACTTGACTAAGTCTAAGGTAATCGGCTTATGCATGAGGTTGTGTTGGCTATGTAGCTGGGAAATCACCCCTTCAATCCGACGTGCGTTATCCACCATCGAGGCAATTTGTTGTGCCATCTCCATAGAGAGCTCAATCCCTTTTGCTTCTGCTTTGATTAAAACGATGGCGCTGCGCAGTTCAAAGGTGGGTTGTTGGATGTCGATAATGAGACCTGCTTCGAAGCGCGAACGAATCCGATCTTCTAGCAGTGTAATTTCATGTGGTGGACGATCTGACGTCATGATAATCTGTCCACCAGATTGAGAGACAGCATTAAATGTGTGGAAAAATTCTTCCTGCACGGTTGTTTTCCCCGCCAAAAATTGGATATCGTCAATGAGAAGCACGTTGACCTTGCGATATTTTTCCTTGAACTGCATCGTCTTTTTTGTCTGGATGGCAGCAACGATTTCGTTGGTAAACTCTTCACCTGCGCAGTAAATAATGTTGAACTGTGGATTATCTTTTAAGATATTTTGGCCCACTGCTTGCATGAGGTGGGTTTTCCCTACTCCGAC
>PSRQ01000014.1 GCA_003176165.1 Candidatus Cerribacteria bacterium 'Amazon FNV 2010 28 9' | reverse complement strand
TCTGTCATCCTGAAACTCGAATGTACTCATATCGAGTATTCAGGATCATGATGAGATGTCCTAGTCAGTTATTTGATCAAATAGATCGGTAAGAGTTGGATTTGTCTCTTTGATGAGTTTCAGTTTCCATGCTCTCTTCCAGTTCTTGAGCTGTTTTTCTCTCTCAATCGCATCGTTAATATATGGTGTTATTTCGTAGTGTACGAGTTTATGAATATGATACTTTTGTGTAAATCCTTCTATCTTTCCTTCTCTATGTTCCATGACTCTGCGATACAAGTTATCTGTAACTCCTATATACAGTGTTGGACGAGTATTTGCCAATATATATACGAAGTACATTCTCTTGCGCATTCTTTCATCCTAGCATGATCCTGAACAGTCGATTATCTTGCTTCGCAAGATTTCGGCTTTCAGGATGACAAGGAAAGAGGGGAGAAAAAATCCGGGATATAATTCAGTAATGCACTCGCTGTCTGTGTTACTTATCACGAGAACATGCGCTTCAGGAAAAACTACTCTGGGAGAGTTGTTAGAAGCAAAACATGGATACAAACATATCGATGGAGATGTGGTTTGGAAAAAAGTAAAAGAAGAAAATAAAAGGCTAGGATCTCAGTTAAAAGTTGGTTGGAATGAAATACACTTCGATATTCTGAGAGATTCTCTCGAGAATATACACTCTTCAAATCTAGTCATTACTCACATCATTTATCCTGAGGTACTTCCTCTTTATCAGGGATTTTTTGCAGAGAGAGGAATGCGAATGCATTTCATAGTCCTCACTCCACACCTACAAACTATTTATGAGAGAAACAATACAAGAACTTGTTGGTCAAAACCTACACCTAAACAGTATGTGGATGAAATATATGAGAAGTTGCATAAAGACGTATACAAAGAGTATTTTCTAGATACATCCGATCAAACACCTGAACAAACAGTAGAAGGGATATTGGAACGAGTTAAATAAGTTTTCTTGAAAGGGATTTCTCCACTGTCTTGCCAAGGCAAGACGCGGTCGAAATGACAAACTTATCTAACCGCTTCCGACTCCTTCATTTTGCGAAACGCCGCGACAAAAAAGCCCTCCATGGGGGCAACACCTCCCCCTACCCCCTCCTCCGTAAGGAGGGGAGAAATACTTGGCCAAATGCGCGCACAATTCACAATCTGCGGCGCGTAGTTTTTTTTACCAAAATGGGTTAAACCGGGTTCAACGGAAAGATGAGGAATTGAAATAGGAACCAACTCAACAGTTTCCCGTTCTTTTTCCAACACCCAATCAACGACTTCTTCGTTCTCCTCTGGGGACAATGTACACGTGGAGTACACAATGGTGGCTCCGACGCGTGCACAGCGAATACCCGAACGCAGCAATCCCTTTTGGCGTGTCGAGAGAAACTTGTTTTCTTTGAGTGACCAATCTTCATACGTACTTGGATCATCACATGAAAATCGGCCTTCCATACTACAAGGAACATCTACCAACACTTTGTCGAAGACGTTGAGAAATTGCCGCCACAAGAGTTCTCCAGGTTTGTTAAACAGTGTGACGTTGGTCACGCTTTGCTCTTGGAGATTTTTTTGCAACTTGAACATGCGTGCCCGACTTAATTCATTGGCAATAATTTTTCCCTCATTTCTCATCATCATCGCCATTTGACTTGTTTTACTTCCTGGAGCCGCGGCAACGTCGAGTACGGATTCTCCGGGTTCAGGGGTGAGTACGAGTGGAGGAATCATGCTGGAGAGATTTTGGATGTAGAAACTTCCAGTTTTGAACGCATCAGTTGTGGTCAGTGTTTTTTTATCAACGTTGGCAATAAAAGCATGTTCATACCAAGGTACAGGTTCAAGTGAAATTCCAAGATCAGTCAGTTGACGATAAAGTTCTTGTGAACTTATTCTCAATGTGTTGGCACGAAGCGAAATAGGGCGAGGTGTACACAGAGCTTGGAGAACAGTGGTTGCTTTCTTCGTGCCGACCATTTGTTCAAGACGATCAATAAATGCTTGGGGAAAAGGCGTTTGCATATGTATATTGTAGCAACTCGTTCCAGTTTGCTTTTTTTAGTGTATCGCTTTAAGATAAAAATCTATGGATCATTCGCAAACTATAGGGACAGTGCAAGTGACGCGTTCACAATTTGCCCAAACGCTCGAAAGGAACAAGTCTATGAAATCAAATGCCAATAAAGTGCTCATCATCGGCGGAGTCATTGCTGTAGGACTTGGGATTGGCACAGGATACATCATGGCAGCGACTGGGCATGGTGGTCCCACCAAAACTATTGATACGACCCAGCAAACATCCATTGGGACGGCAACCAGTACTGCTCCTCAAGTGAAAGTGGGTCAAGTGTATGGATCTCAAGATGCGAGTGCGTTTAAGGATCAAGCAGAAGGAGTCCTTCTCCCTGGTGGAATTGGTGATGAAGGATCGCATCACATTGTTCGTGAGGGGGGAGCTTCTCAAAACGTGTATCTGACTTCATCTGTCATGGACCTGAAGATGTTTGAAGGAGATAAAGTAAAAGTATTTGGAGAAACTTTCCAAAGTCAAAAAGCAGGTTGGCTGATGGACGTAGGCCGTGTCGAAGTTGAAGTATTGAATGCTCCGCTTCCTGCTTGGGCAGCCGCACTGCAACAACAGCAACAAAACCAACAGGGAAATAACGAATAGACATTGTTTGTCATCCTGATCCGCCAATGGCGGAGAAGGATCTTCTATATAGTCTTTTTGCGAATTTCGCGTATAGCGTTATAGACTCCAAAGAAGATTCTTCGCTTGCCCTTGAAAGGGCGTCTCAGAATGACAGAAGGAAGAGAGAACCTTCACAACTTCGTTCAAATAGGCTATCCTGAATAAACAATGATTGACTTTCAGCACGTGACAAAAACGTATGGGAAAGAGACACCAATTTTAGCGGATATCTCTTTTCATGTTGAACCTGGTGAGTTTATCTTTCTCACGGGAAAATCTGGTGCGGGAAAAACAACCATCATGCGGTTGCTTACCCACCAAGTCACTCCAGATGAAGGAACGATTACATTTGACGAACACGAGTATGCGACGATCAAGCCCAAAGATATTTTGAATGTACGCCGTAATATTGGCGTGATCTATCAAGATTACAAACTGCTCCCCGAAAAAACAGTGGCAGAAAACATCGCGTTGGGATTGGAAATTGCACGCAAAACTCCAGAAGAAATCACCTCACGGATTACCGACTTACTCACACTCATCGATTTGCCAGGGAGGGAACGTGTATTCCCCAGTCAACTTTCGGGTGGAGAAGCACAGCGTGTGTGTATTGCACGTGCGTTGGCGATTGCTCCGAAGGTCATTTTCGCTGACGAACCAACCGGAAACTTGGATGACGCAAATGGTCTTATGATCGTATCCCTGTTGTTGAAGCTCAATGAACTTGGAACGACAGTGATCATGGCGACGCACAACAATGCATTTGTGAAGCAATTTGGGAAACGCCGGTTGCATTTGGAAGGCAACAAACTCACCGTTGATGAAAAACACGAGGAGAAACCAAAAAAGACAAAAGCGAATAAAACTTAAGCATTGTTTGTCATTCTTGCGAAGGCAAAGATCCAGAGGGAAGATGAAACTCTAGAGAAGAGCATGGAAGATTCATCTCGTCGAGGAAAATAACCCTCTATGGAAGGATCTTTCATTAGGGTTTGAAGTTTAAGCCCTGGATTCCTGCCTACGCAGGAATGACATTATAAGGGAGAGATAGAAATTTATGAGTGTTTTTTCTTCTGCCATCCGTACCATTCGTCGTAGCCCATACCAGGGAGCAATGGCGATGCTCCTCATGTCACTTGTGTTCTTTTTTGTGTATGTTGTCGTGATGACGATGATTGGGACACAAGTAGTTTTAAAATATGTGGAAGCACGACCTCAAGTCATCGCGTTCTTTAATACGAGTGTAACTGATGATCAAGTGGCTGCGGCAGCAAATCAAATAAAATCCAAGTCCTATGTTGAGAAAGTACGAGTCGTCACAAAAGAAGACGCACTCGCTTTGTACAAAAATGATAACAAGGATGATCCGGCTCTCCTTGAGCTCGTGAGTGCGGATATTTTTCCAGCAAGTTTGGAGGTCTCAGCCAAAAATATCGATTCGCTCTCTCAAATTCGTGATGATTTGAGCACTCTTCCCGGAGTGGATGATGTTCAGTATGAGAAAAATGTGATTGACTCTCTTTCCAAGATCATTCGCAGTGTGCGTATTGCGGGTATTGTGATCATTGCCTTCCTCTTCCTCATGAGTAGTGTGTTTGTGGTCATGTTGTTGTCGCTGCGTGTCGCAATGAAGAGACAAGAAATTTCCATCATGCGACTCTTGGGAGCAGGGCAGTGGTACATCTTACAGCCATTTATGGTGGAAGGCATGATTTATGGAGTGGTTGGAGCCATTATTGGATGGATTGGGATGTTTACCCTCCTTGAGTATATGACACCTGTGATTGTTTCTTTCTTAGGTTCTATTATTCATCTTCCTGTCCCTCTGTGGCTCCTGGGCGCGTTGTTGGGAGGTGGCATTGTGGTGGGAGCTGTCATTGGTATGTTTGCCAGCATGATGGCTGTACGACGGTTTGTAAGACGATGATGAAAAAATTTTGTATCATTTTCTGTTGTTGTGTGCTTCTGTTGCGCGTTTCTGCTGACGTGATATTTGCTGATGCGACGACAGATCAACTTGAACAGCAAATTGCAGATCTCACCCAAAAATTAAGCGATGCCAAAAATCAAGATCAGACGCTTTCTTCGGCGATTAGTTATCTCAACACGAAACAAACACTCACGCAAAAACAAATTCAAGCAACGCAGTACCAAATCACCCTGTTGGAAAAAGATATTGACTCACTCACAGGAAAGATTGGCCTCTTGGAGCAATCACTCAATCAGCAGACCTCATCATTACTCGTCAATGTCCAGTCTTCATATAAGCATCGCGGTGTGAGTGATTTAGAACTTTTGCTTTCACCTTCTGATTTTGGCGATGTCGTGGCACGCTATCGTTACCTCGTTGCAACGCAACAATACCGCCAAGATATGTTGGTCAAAACGACACAAACGCAACTGGAGTACAACCAAGAAAAAGACGTTCAGGAGCAAAAAAAGGAAAGTTTAGCGGCACTGCAAAAACAATTTCAGCAGCAGCAACAGGATTTGGCCAATCAACAACAAGCAAAGCAACAACTCTTGAATCAAACGCGCGATAGTGAGGCTAATTATCAATCACTTCTCAATCAAGCGATCGCGCAACTCAATTCACTGCGTGGTTTCTCCTCTAGTATGGGAGGAGGATTACTTGATCCTTCACAAACGCAAAGTCCAGATGGATGGTATTTTTCCCAACGTGACAGCCGGTGGGGCAATATGTGTATTGGCAATAGCTGCGGGACAAAAAATGAAGCAACGATCATGGAAGTTGGGTGTTTATTGACAGATATCGCAATGGTCAAGAAAAAATATGGTGAAAATGTGACACCTATGTCGATCGCAGCCAACAGCTCTTACTTTTTCTCAACGACTGCCTATATGCTAGAACCTTGGCCAGCTCCTGCTGGCAAACATTGGGAACGGGGAAGTTTTGATCAAAATAAAGTAAAAGCTGATTTACAGGGGGGAACCCCAGTCATCGCACATCTTCGAATAAACTCTGGGGACGGGCATTTTATTGTGCTTAAAGCCATGAATGGCAACGACATGATCATGCATGATCCATGGGAAGGGTACGACAAGAAGTTTACGGATTTTTATAACACGTCGCAGATCACAGATGTAAGTTACTTAAGATAAAGGTCCCGAATACTTGAGGTTGCACCTCACGTTTTGGGCGGGCACCGTTTGCAACGTGTGCCGATTTCCCTATTCCTTCTTTTGCCAACTTCTTCTATATTCACTCCATGCGAGGACGCTTGCTTATTTATATCAGCTTTTTTACGTTCTTTTTTGTGTGTGCAACGCAGGCAAAAGCAGTGAGCATTAGTACTCCTTCTACCTTTAGTACTTCTGCATCATTTATTAATGATGAGCAAAAGACAATTTCAGTTACGGTAAGCAGTTCGGGATCCTTGGGAGCAGGTTGGCTCAAAGCTCTTTTTTATCAATCAGGGACAAGTACGAAAAAGTATTTTGGTTCGGTTGTGGGAGATCAAAACTGTACTGCGAGTACGAGTATGAGTACTGCTGATCAGTCTAATTGTTTCTCAATTCCAGGCGCAGGGACTTTTTCAATCACGGTTAGCCCCGACATGAGTAGCGCAAACTATCCTGGCAATCAGGATGGTGAATTTATCGTTTATCGTTGTACGGCGAGTGGTTGTGATAGCACTCAAGCCTCAACTCCAATCGACGTGCATTTTGTTGACACACAATCAACATCCACTCCTACTCCGACCTCTATAGCTGTGCCTTCTCCTACCGCCACTCCTGGCCCAGTCCCTCCCAACATTGCACTTTCTGAAGTGATGGCATGTCCTCCGACAGGACAGAACGAATGGGTAGAGATTGTGAACAATAATAATACGGGTGAAGACTTGGAAAATTGGGAAATCAAAGACAGTACCGAGACTAATAAGCAGGCGTTTTCAGCGACAGTTCAAGCACATAGTTGGTATGTGGTGCAAATTGTAAATGCCATGTTAAATAATTCAGGGGGGGATACAGTGCGTCTGGTCGATCCTAATGGCAATACTGTTGAATCGTTTGGGTACAATTCGTGTGCAAGTGATCAGAGTTGGTCAAAGAATTCAAGTGGGACATGGCAATCGACGACTCCAACTCCCGGAGGTGCGAACCAATTTCCTACTCCCTCTCCCACCCCTCTTGCATCAGCTCCCATCATCCCAACGGCAGCAGGGACGACTCTTCCTTCACCTACACTCGAACCCACAGCCGAAGGAGCGGATGCATCGATGAGTGGAGAGGTGCTTGGTACTGAAAGTACGAGTGATCCTATCTCGACACCTCAAGATACACCGATTGCTTCTCAAGTTCCACTTGTCTCCGATGATTCATCGTCGCCCCCACCGCTTGCTTTTATCGCACTCATCATCGGAGGTGGTGCTTTAGTCACATTGGGGGGATATATCTGGTGGGAAGGAAGAAAGAAGAAGAAATAAGTATGAATTCCTCCTCTCCGTTGAGGGGAGGATAGGTGGGGTGGAAGACTCTCCCACCACCCCTGACCCCTCCTCAGGCAGGAGGGGCAAAAGTGGCTTTTTCTTTTCTCCATTCATCAATTTCTTTGTGATTTCCATTGAGTAACACCTCTGGCACCTTCCAACCATTATATTCTGCAGGACGCGTGTATTGTGGATACTCTAAATATCCTGGAGTTTTATGTGATTCGTCTGCACTACTTTCATCATCACCAAGTACTCCGGGTAGCAGCCGAATGATACTATCAGCCATGACCATGGAAGGCAGTTCTCCCCCAGTGAGCACATAATCACCAATGCGTACTTCTTCGTCGATGAGATGCTCTGCGACCCGTTCATCCACGCCTTCGTAGTGACCACAGATGAGTGTGATTTCCTCTAGTTGAGAGTATTCTTTAGCCAAAGATTGGGTGAAGAGTTTTCCTTTCGCAGAAAGAAGAACTGTTTTAGAATTTTTAACAGCCAACTCCTCTTGTGTTCTCCCCTTCGAAAGGGGAGAAAGAGAATCCAAAGCCCGATGGATTGGTTCGATCATCATGATCATGCCAGGACCTCCGCCATAGGGAGGTTGATCGGTCGTATGATGTTTGTCACTCGTGAAATCACGAATATTGATGATATTAATCTCAATTTTTCCAGCTTCAATAGCGCGTTTAATGATACTTTCGGACAGAAAGCCAGTAAACATTCCTGGAAAGAGCGTTAAAATGGTGATGCGCATGAGGAAATTGTACCATGCTGGAGGTTACTGGCGTTTATGTACCTGAAACGCAGCACCGATAGCAACCTGATCTAAAAAGGAACGAATGAGGCTATCCATGTGGTGAACAAACGCCACATCGACGAGTTCGGCCGTCATCTGTTCGCGTGGAGAAGCCCCTTTTTGTTTGATTGCGCTCAACTCTTGTTTTGCTTGGGGTGTGAGAATATCTGAAAAACTTTGTTCGATCATTGCTGAGGCATATGTCACAGAACTTAAAGAATTGATCCGTAACTTATTTTGTTGGTAAGGAATAAGAAACCTATCCCCATGAAGAGTATACATTTCAGTTCGCCACTCTCGACGTGTAGCATGATCTATGTGTTGGGGTGTTTCGATTATTGGTAAATTAACATATGCGACAAGCCAATCAATGTATTTTTGAAGATCAGCTTTTCTAGTAGGTTCAAGATTTACCGTTGATAGATCAATCGGTGGATATGGAGTTGATTCTGTAACCTTGCATCCTAAACTTTCCAAAAATGATTTTGGATCTTCTGGTTGAGTTGATTGTTCTTTATCTGGCATACACTAATAAAACGCGTTGTTTTCTCCTTTTTCTTTTTCCCTACCAGTGACAAAATCTTTCCTTCCTGCTATAGTCCTTTCATATGAATCTTACCATTATTGGCACGGGATTTGTTGGGGTCGTTTCATCCGGAGTGTTCGCCTCATTTGGAAACATCGTGTACGGCCTAGATATCGATCAGAAAAAAGTCGACATGCTTACGCGCGCAGAGATCCCTTTTTATGAACCTGGTCTTGAACAACTCGTAAAAGAAGGGGTTGCAAAAAAAACACTCACATTTACTACGGACTACACAAAAGCTATTCCAAGTTCCGATGTCATCATGATCGCAGTGGGCACTCCTTCGGCTATGGATGGACAAGCCGATCTCACGTATGTTTTCGCAGCTGCCAAATCACTGGCCCCTCATCTCAAAGACGGAGCGATTGTCGCAGTGAAAAGCACTGTTCCACCAGGCACCTGTGACAAAGTCGCGCAAGTCATTCGTGACAATGGGGGGACAAAACCGTTTCACGTCGTTTCTTTGCCAGAATTCTTAAAAGAAGGGTCGGCGGTGGAAGATACATTACATCCCGACAGAATTATCATCGGTGCTACAGATGCAATGGTTATCGAAAAGTTGAAAGAGCTGCACAAACCTCTCGGAGCTCCTGTCGTTGTCATGAAACCTGAAAGTGCACAGATGTGCAAATATACTTCAAACGCATACCTTGCGACACGGATCACGTTCATCAATCAAATTGCTAATTTGTGTGAAGCAAATGGAGCCAATATTCAAGAAGTGATTGCCGGTATTGGACTCGATAAGCGCATCGGAAAACACTATTGGTATCCAGGTCTGGGGTATGGTGGAAGCTGCTTTCCCAAGGATGTCAAAGAGTTGGCTGCATACGCAAAAGCGATTGGTCAGGAAAATAATCTCATGGTGACAGTGAGTACACTCAATGAAGAGCGTATGGTTTCACTCTTGTCTACATTTGAACAGCAAGTGGGTGGATGGAAGGGAAAAACAGTCGCAGTGTTGGGTTTATCTTTTAAACCAAACACCAATGATATGCGTGAAGCTCCCAGTACAAAAGCAGTCCCTGCGCTGCTCGCCGCTGGTGCGGTCGTACACTCATACGATCCGATGACGAACGAAGAAGCGGCTCGCTATTTTGGGAGTCAAAAGTTGAGCAATTTTTCAAATTATCACATGGCAACGTCGGTTGACGAAGCTCTCAAAGGAGCACATGTTGCGCTTGTTCTGGTGGAATGGCCGCAATTGATCACACTTGAACCTTCACATATCAAAGAGTTGATGGTACCCAACGCAATATTTATCGATTGTCGGGATCAATATGATCGAGCTGAAATTGAAAAAGTAGGATTGAAGTATATAGGGATTGGACTTTAACGTCATCCAAAACTTGTCATTCTGAGACATCGCCGATGAGGCGATAAGCGAAGAATCTTGTTTATGTGTTGTTGACGCTAAACGCGAAATTCGCAAAAAGACGTTAGAGAAGATCCTTCACTCGAATTTTATTCGTGTTCAGGATGACAGGAAAAAACATATATGGATCAACCAAAAATTCTTATTACTGGTGGTACTGGTTTTGCTGGATCACACCTCATCGAAAATTTGTTAGCGCAGGGGTACAAAGATATCTACTCTACGACCTTTGGTTCGTCCAACCCTTCCCCACAATTGCTTTCTTCCAATCATTATCTGCGTGTCAATCTCGTTGATGGAGCTGCGACCGCACAACTTTTTGAACACTTGAAACCCAATTGGGTTTTTCATTTGGCGAGTTTTGCATATGTAGGGAAAAGTTTTGAAAAAGCAGCGGAACTGTTTACCAACAACATTGGTTTGCAAATGTCAGTGTTAGAAGCAGTGCGCATTCATACACCGACTGCACGAGTATTGACTGTTGGTTCTGCAGAAGAGTATGGAATTGTTCCTTCCAATGTAGAAAAAATTGATGAATCGTGCCTGTTAAATCCTGTGAACCCGTATGCTGTCTCAAAAGTAACACAAGATATGTTGGCAGGTAGCTACGCGCTAAGTTACAAGTTAAATATTATTCGGGCACGCCCATTTAATCATATTGGAACCAGGCAAACAGGAGATTTTGCTGTTCCTTCGTTTGCACGGCAAATTGTTGATATTGAACAAGGGAAGCAGCAAAAACTATTGGTTGGGAACCTCTCAGGAGTTCGTGACTTCACTGATGTAGACGATATGGCGAAAGCCTACATTTTGCTCATGGAAAAAGGCAATCCTGGTGAGATTTACAACATTGGATCGGGGATAAATTACGTCATGAGCGATGTGGTGAAGATGCTCTCGAGTTTTGCTACCGTTCCTATCCCTCTAGAAGAGGATCAAACTCGTTTACGACCGCTTGACGTACCACGTCTTATTGCTGACAATAAAAAGATAGTGAGTTTGGGATGGCAGCCCACGAGCGATATTAAGCCAGCCTTAAAAAACATTTTGGAAGAGTGGAGAAAACATAGTATCTAGAAATTGAGGATGCGTATGAAAAAAGCATTTATTACAGGTGTCACAGGACAAGATGGGTCGTATTTAGCCGAATTTCTTTTGGAAAAAGGATACAAGGTATACGGTATGAATCGTCGAAGTAGCACGCAAAACTACTCTCGCATTGAACATATCATTCATAACCCAAATTTTGAGTTGGTTTCTGGTGATTTGCTCGATGAACACTCTATTACCAACGCGCTCATGATTATTCAACCCGACGAAATTTACAATCTCGCAGCGCAATCATTTGTCCATGCCTCGTGGACGCAACCAGTGCTGACTGGTGAGTTTACTGGGATTGGTGTGACACGTATGCTGGAAGCGATGAAAGCTGTTTGTCCAAAAGCGCGTTTCTATCAGGCTTCTTCCTCCGAGATGTTTGGGAAAGTGCAGGAGGTTCCTCAAAAAGAATCAACTCCATTTTATCCTCGCTCTCCGTATGGTGTGGCCAAGCTCTATGGTCACTGGATCACAGTCAATTATCGCGAATCCTATGGATTGTTTACAGTATCTGGAATTTTGTTCAATCATGAATCACCACGTCGTGGTTTAGAGTTTGTGACGCGCAAGATTGCGAACGCCGTGGCGCGTGTCAAACTTGGCAAACAAGAAAAAGTACGACTTGGGAATTTGGAAGCCAAACGTGATTGGGGATATGCAAAAGATTATGTGGAGATGATGTGGCTGATGCTCCAGCAACAAACCCCAGAGGATTTTGTGATTGCGACCGGCGAAACACACTCTGTGCGCGAGTTCCTCGTCGAAAGTTGCAACGTCGCAGGAATTGAAGATTGGGAGGCGATCTTTGAACATGACCCAAGTATGGATCGTCCAGCAGAAGTGGATTTACTCATTGGTGATTCGTCAAAAGCAAAAAAGATACTGGGATGGGAACCAAAGACAACGTTTAAAGAACTTGTTAAGATTATGGTAGAAGCAGAATTAAAGAGTGAAACAAACAAGAGTTAAGAAATAAGAGTTAGGAGTTAAGATACTTATCTCTTACTTCATAACTCTTAACTCTACATAAGTAGTAAAAAGAAGTGTTACAAAAGAAAGACATGAGTTTCTATGTCATCAAAAAAGGCAATCATCATCGTCCCCACATACAATGAAAAAGAAAATGTTGTAAAGCTTATTCCAGTCTTGGAAGAGGTATTTGCTGGCATTCACAATTGGGATATGCATGTGCTTTTTGTGGATGACAGTAGCCCTGATGGAACTGCAGATGAAGTAAAAAAGTTTGCGAAGAAAAACAAACATGTTCATGTGCATATAAACCCACAGAAGCGGGGTTTGGGTGCGGCATATTTGAGTGGAATGAAAGAAGCGTTTGGAGAACTCGGAGCAGATGTTGTGTTTGAGTTCGATGCTGATTTTTCTCACGATCCGGCAAAAATTCCTGATTTCTTGAACAAAATTGATCAGGGATTTGACATGGTGATTGGTTCACGCTACATCAAAGGAGGGTCGATCCCCTCTGATTGGGGATTTGATCGTAAAGTATTAAGTGTCATTGGAAACCTTTTCATTACGTTCGTTTTTACCGATTTTCGTATTCATGATTGGACGAGTGGTTATCGTGCCATTACCAAAAAAGTGTACGAATTTGTTGTCGATGAGATGTCAGATCCCAAGCTTTCTGGATATACATTCCAAGCCGCTTTCCTTCGCAAAGCAGTGCGCAAAGGATTCAAAGTTGCAGAAGTCCCATTTGCATTTGTGGATCGCAAGATTGGCAAATCAAAATTGGGGAGCGATAATATCAAAACCACATTACAATTTGTCATTGGCGATCGGTTCGAAGAAATTATAAATAGTCGGATTTTTAAATTTGGTGTCGTTGGAGGACTAGGATTTGTTATTAATACAATTGGATTATTTTTATTTTCACGTATAGCTGTAGTGCAATCCCTGGCAATAAGTCTTTCTCATACTACGGGATTGACGATCATCAATGCAGCAGGGACTGCATCAGCCCTAGGGGCAGAGTGTGCGATCATTTCCAATTTTATTTTGAACAATGCGTGGACATTTTCTGATCGCAAAACAACAAACGTCGTTCAAACAGCATCAAAGTTTATTCAATTTAATATTGCTTCATTTGGAGCGGTTATTTTGCAATTTATTATTGTAGGGGCAGGAACTCATTTCACCGGAAGTGGCACGATTTCTAAATTGTTTTGGTTAGTGAGTGCCACGGCAATTGGGATGGTCTTGAACTTTATTATTTATTCGACATTTATTTGGAAGAAAAAATAAAACCAAATTTTCAATTTACGAATTTTCAATTTTCAAACGTTTCGTAAATTAGTAAATTTGAAAATTGTAAATTTTTATGTTTTCCATTCTTTGGTCGAAACGATTACCTGTTTTCCTCTTCGCATTGTTCATCATTGGAGCTTTTTTACGTCTCTACCGCATTCGTCCGACGATGCAATTTTTTGGTGATCAAGGTCGTGATGCCCTCATTGCTCGTCGAATCCTTATTGAACACCATCCCGCTTTGATTGGGCCTCAAACAAGTGTTGGTAATATGTACTTAGGCCCACTCTATTACTACTTCATGGTGATCCCGCTCATGATGACGTATCCTGATCCAGTAGGGCCAGCCATAGCCGTTGCCTTGATTGGAATCATAACGAATATATTGTTGTACGTATTGGGGAAAGAGATGGTAGGGAAGCAAGCCGCGCTTATTGCCACCATTCTTTACACTTTTTCTCCGATTATCATTACCTATACTCGATTTAGTTGGAATCCAAATATTGTTCCATTGTTCTCACTGTTAACTCTGTGGTTACTGTACAAAACATGGAAAGGGAAACGGTGGTACTGGGCTTGGATTGGAGTGTGTGTGTCGATTCTTTTACAGTTGCACTATATTACTCTTGTGATAGCTGCTTTTGCAGGAGTTGTGTGGCTGTTGGAAGTAGCAAAAATGATCCGAATAAAAAAAGTACACGTAGATTTTTTCATTGCGACGGCAATTGCTGTTGTCGTATTTATTCTTTCTCTTATCCCGCTTGCAGCGTTTGATCTCCGCCATAATTTTTTGAATCTTCATGCGTTTGAGAATTTCTTTCACGGAAATGAATCCCACTTTCGTTCATTTTCACAAATTTCGGCGACATTCTATGCGGGTATTGGTTTATTGATCCGTACCAATTTTGAACTTTTTGGTGTAAAGCTTCCCAATTACACCATGGTTTTGGTGGCGACCATCATCGTCGTGTTAGGTGGGTTTTCTCTATTACAGAAAAGGAAGCGACAAGAAAAGGTTGGGGTGATGTTTGTTCTTTCACTCTTCATTTTTTCACTCTGTATCCTGTCCTTTTATACTGAGTCGATTTTTGATCATTATCTTGCTTTTCTGTTTCCTGTCGCAAGTTTGAGTGCGGGGATTTTGCTTTCATATCTATGGGGGAAGGCAATCATGAAACCTTTTGTGATTGCTCTCCTCATCGTATTTGTTGGTTTTTCACTTGAAAAATATCCAGGGACAGCGAACTTAGGATTAAATGTTGATTATTTTAAGCGAAGTGCTCAAGTGATTAGTACTCATGTTAACCCTGGTGAAGCATATGATATTTTGGTGTTTAGTGGGACAAAAGATTTTGATGGGATGGCATATCGCTACTTTTTAACGATCGATCATCGTCCGCCTGTGGATGTAGGATATGTGCAAACTGCAGATAAACTATTTCTCATTGATGAACAAAGACAAGAAAATGTGCTTGCATCACCACAATATGATTTGGCCGTTTGGCCAAATCGTATCCCAACTGCATCATTTGATATTCCGAATGGACCGCATGTAATTGAGCTAGCACGATAATGTAAAAGAATGATACGATATACGCATGAGTTTTTTGGCGAAACATCGCTTACTTGTTCTTTCATTTTGTTTTATTATAGTTGGCTTCTTTTTGCGTGCATTTCAACTGTGGCGTGATCTCGTGTTTGTCTATGATCAAGGTCGGGACGCTCTTGAAGTGCAGCAAATACTTGAGGGACATCTGACGCTTATTGGTCCCACAACAGGATTAACGGGAGTCTTTTTGGGACCATTTTATTATTACTTTTTGACCCCCTTGTATGTATTAGGCCAGGGGAATCCAATTGTGCCCGCTTATGGACTTGCGCTCCTATCTGCAGGTGTTGCGTTTCTTTTATTTTGGATAGGGAAAAAAGCAGGAGGAACCATTGTCGGGTGCATAGCAGCATTACTATTTACTTTTTCATTTTCACAAATTCAATTTGCTCGCTGGTTATCAAATCCCGTTCCGCTTCCATTTTTTTCATGTCTTCTTTTTCTTTCGCTTTTTGCTGGGTTACAAACAAAAAAAATCCACTGGTTTTTATGTGTAGGTTTACTCATGGGAATATGTATTCAGTTGGAAGCTGCAAATGCGATGTTTCTCATTCCGACTCTCGTTATTATTACGGCCTATGAACTTACTGCAGAACTTTTACAAAAGAAACAGGTGACAGTATGGACGATTGCGCGGAGTATGATTACTGCTTTCCAAAAAAGGTTAAAACTCATTGTTGTCGCAATTGTAGGTTTCGGTTTGTTCTTACTCCCACAAGCTTTTTTTGAATTACGTCATCAGTTTTTGTCGACAAAAGCACTCATCGAATCTTTTCGTACGACCCGGGATCACAGCGTTATCGTGAATATTGGCAATAGAGCTCAACTTCTTTTCCATTTGTATGCAAAAGGGTTATTCCCTGGAAAAGAATGGTTATTTGGTGTCCTTATCATTGTTTGTTGTATTGTGGGATTTGTGAAGAGAGCGACCCTTTGGAAGTCTCGTATGTTTCGTATCATTGCATGTTGGTTTTTCGTACCACTCCTTTTTGATCTCTGGTACAACGGCAATCATGGCAATTTTTGGGACTACTACATTATTGGCCAGCACCAAGCATTGTATCTTTTGATTGCAACAATTATTGGTGTGGGAATACTATCAAAAGGTTGTATACAAAAAGGAATAACTATCGTATCTGTAATTTTATTCAGTTTCTTTTTATTGTTGAATATCCATCAATGGATGGGCTTTATTCAACCGTATGATGGACGACTCTCATTATCGCTTCAGCTTGATGCCATACACTGGATTGAGGATCAATCAAACGGTCAACCGTTTGGAGCTTGGATGTATACGCCAGATGCCCAAGATGATCCATACAAATATTTATTCCAATATGTTGCGAAAACAACAGGAATCCTTCCTGTAGAGCATCCCGAGCATACCAAAAACATGTTTCTTCTTGTTGAAGATGATCCAGTGTATTGGAAACGACATGATGAATGGATTGCGTCAATGGCATCCATTGGTACAATAAAACAATCGAAAAAATTTGGAGCAGTCACTGTGTATGAGGTAGAACGTCAGGATGGGAATCCCAAAAAGAAATAGATATGTACTTATCAGTTATATTGCCATCATTTAATGAAATAAAGAATATTCAAAGTGGAGTACTTGAAGAAGTGTATTCTTATTTGTTGAAGCAAGATTATTCATTTGAGCTTATCTTGTCCGATGATGGATCTAGAGATGGAACAGTCGAAGCTCTTCAAGCATTTGCAAAAGGAAAACCTCAGGTACGTGTGCTTGCAAACGCGCATCGGACCAAAGGCCCGACTGTTATCTCGGGGCTTTTAGTAGCGAAAGGAGAGTATCGTTTATTCAGCGACTTTGATCAGGCAACACCCATTAGTGAAGTTGCGAAGCTCCTGGCCCAGACTCCCAAACATGACGTGGTTATTGGATCAAGGGAAGGAAAGGGTGCAAGTCGCAAAAAAGAGCCGTTTCATCGTCACTTGATGGGAAGAGTGTTCAATGCAGCCGTTCAGTCCATTGCTCTACCCGGAATTTGGGATACACAGTGTGGATTTAAATTGTTTAGTGCACAAGCTGCAAAGGAGCTTTGTCCAAAAGTAGTTGTTTATGGAGAAAGTGATCAAAAAGGAGCATTTACTGGGGCATTTGATGTAGAGCTGTTATATCTAGCTCAGAAATTTGGATATAGTATCGCTGAAGTTCCAGTCTCATGGAAATATGTAAAAACCAATAGAGTTGATCCGATAAAAGATTCTATTCATATGTTTATTGATATTTTGCGTATCCGTTTAGCTGATATGCAAGGTAAATATGACAGCAAAAAATAATGCCCTTCGGTTGATGTGGTTGAGTGTGTGCAGTGCTGTTCTCTCTTTCCTTTTTTTCATCTGGTCATTTACGCAGACTGATCCCAATTTGTACTTTTTTACCAATACGGCGTTTGTTCAATTCCAACATGTCATGTGGAATCAAGATCGTCAGCTTGTGACAGGTGTATGTATTGCGTTCGTGCTCGGGTTATTTCTTGTGTACGGTTTGATTGTGAAAGAACTAATTTGTCGACCCCGCTTATCAAAACGAATTGTTGCACTCTATGGAATTTCTCTCCTCTTCCTTCTTTTATCAAACAACGCTCTTTCTCATGATCTCTTTAATTACATATTCAACGCAAAAATGCTGGCTGTGTATCATGTCAGTCCCAATATTCACACGGCTTTGGAATTTGCAAACCGAGATGATTGGGTGCGGTTTATGCATAATGTTCACACAACTTCTCCCTATGGAGTACTGTGGTCGTACTTTACAGTTCTTCCATTCGTTGTCGGTGTTGGAAAATTTATTTTGACATTTTTGTCATTCAAATTATTTATGGCCATTGGGTTTGTGTTGGTCGTTGTGTTATTAGAGAAGTTGATACATATCTTGGGCCTACAAAAGCCTCTCTTTCGAATTTCACTTTTCGCATTGAATCCACTGATGCTTATCGAAACACTCTCGAGTGGACATAATGATATTTGGATGATGGCAATTTTCCTAGGAAGTTTATTTCTATTGATGCGTGCGAGAAAAATTGTCTCACTATCATCAGTAGGATCCCTTATCCTTCTCATTCTTTCAACACAAGTAAAGTTTGTAACACTACTCCTTATCCCTATTTGGGGGATTCTTTTCTTTCACCATTTTGGATTTGAGAAAAAACTTTCAGGGTTGTTGTGTTCTTTGTACACAATTTTCTTATCGTATTGGGCCGAATGTGCGGCAAGCCTTTTGTTTATTCCCTTGTTTACTGCACGATCTCAGCGATTTAATCCGTGGTACTTAGTGTGGAGTCTGTCATTCCTTCCATTCTTTAAATCAAAGCCACTAGGAGTTCTTCTCATCCTTTTTTCGTTTACAAGTATGTTGCGATATATTCCATTTTTATGGTGGGGAACATACACTCCATTGGAACAATCACAGTCTTTTGCTATTACTTGGTCAGCATTTGGAATATGGGGAGTATGGTTTTTGTTCACCACTCTGTATAAAAGGCGAGTAGTCAAGCAGTGAACTTCTCAAGACAATTGCTCTTTTTTCCGCTACAATGAACTGATGACGTTGTTCTCTTCGTTACAAAAGAAACTAGAAAAAGTGCCTCAATCTCTATGGGTAGGAGGAATCTATTTTCTTTCTCATTTACTCTTCATGACGAAGTTACCAGTATTTGCAGATGAAGCAATTTATATTCGTTGGGCACAGCTCATACAGGATGATGCTCCACGGTATTTTTTCTTTTCGATGGCAGATGGAAAACCTCCTCTTTTTATTTGGTTTCTCTCTCTTATCCTCTATCCATTCCAGGATCCACTTTTTGCAGGCCGTTTGCTTGCCGTATTCATTGGGTTTGTACAAGTACTTGTCGTTGGTCGTATCGTCGCTCTCTTTACGAAAAAGAAAAGCATTCCACTGATTGGAATGATATTGTGTACATTTCTTCCATTTTGGTTTTTCTATGATCGAATGGCACTCATGGACGGATTATTGACTTTGCTCTTATCGCTAGCATTCTTATTTTCACTTAGGTTGGTTCGGTCGCCTGCACAAAGAAAAGGTAATTTACAATTTACAATTTACAATTTTCAAGTATGGGATATTTTAGGTTTAGCTTTTTCTTTTGGTGGGGCATTGATGACCAAGACGCCAGCGTTATTTGCAATTCCCATCATTGCGATTGTTCCGTTCTTATTTTATGAAAAAAAGTTTGATAGAAAGAAAACAATACGAGCCATCGTTCCGATTGGAATTGGTGGCTTTGTTGGATGTTTAGTTTTTCTGACACTACGAATCTCGCCGTTATTTGGGGCTCTTTTTGCCCGTAGTAGTGATTTTACATTTTCCATTCATGATGTAATTGGTGGAGAGTGGAAATATATTTTATTTACGAGTACGTGGAAAAATTTATGGTGGATCGTGTATTACTTGAGTCCGCCGAGTATTCTATTATTAATAGTTGGATTATGTAGTAAACAACGCAAAAATATCGTAAGTCTTTTGGTTTGTGCTTTCCTCTTTTTTGTTCCTTTAACTGTATTAGGTCGCGTGCTATATCCTCGATATTTTTTACCATCTGCTCTTTTTGTGACCGTTGCACTTTCACTCTGTTTTGAGGGACTTACAAAGAGAACCATCAAGTGGAGTATTGTAATGTTAAGCTCATTGTGTATAGGAATGCACTCTCTCTACTTCATCGGAACTTCTTTTTTTGATATAGCACATATCCCCTTTGTCCCTGCTGATAGTGTGCAGTATTTGGAAGAGTGGTCAGCTGGATTTGGAAATAAAGAGGTAGAAAACTACGTTCGTACACTTGCAATTGCCAATCCACAGAAACACTATGTCGTCTTAACAGAAGGATCATTTGGGACTCTCCCAGATGGCATACTCATGTATTTCCATGGATCAACAAGCCTTCCAAATGTGGAAATTCATGGAATTGGAGTGGATCAAAGCAGTATCCCCTCTGAATATGTCGCTCTCGCGAGAACAGAAGAAGTGTTTTATATGGTCAACAGTCATCGGTTTAAAATTGCAAAGCTAGAGAGTATCTCAAAAATATTTGAAGTTGATCGGCCTAATAGCGCTCCAACATTACAACTATATAAAGTTACTGGTTTATGAATGCATTTTTAAATAAGTTTATTACCTTTCATTCGCTTATCAGAGGAATAATTTTTCTCACTTGCTTCTTTGGAACGATGACGGCTGTGTTTCATTCGGGGTTTTTTGTTCCTCATGATTTCACACATGCTGCTCGTATAGCTGAAATGAACAGGTCTCTCCTGAGTGGGGAATTTCCCGTCCGATGGTCACAGAATTTCGGATTTGGGTATGGTATGCCTCTTTTCAATTTTTACGCTCCACTTCCGTACTACGTTGCACAGATTCCTTATATGTTGGGATTGGGTGCGGTAAATAGTATTAAATTTTTATATATTCTTAGTGCTCTTTTTGCATTTTTTAGCATGTATCTTTTTTCTTCTGTGTGGTGGGGAAAAAAAGGAGGCTTAGTAAGTGCCATTGTTTTTTCTTTTTCTACATATAGAGCATTGGATTTGTATGTGCGTGGGGATATTGGTGAAGTATGGGCGATGTCTCTTTTGCCTTTTGTACTGTTTGGAATCACGCAACTTATTCGTGGGAAAAAATGGGGCGGGCTTATTACCTGTGTTTCTTTAGCTGCTGTCCTTCTGTCGCACAATTTAACAGGTCTTATTTGTCTGCCGTTCGTTGGAGTTTTTGCTATTGTAGTTGCTCTGATTGAGCATCGTATATTCTTGGTAGCATTCAAACGATTGGTTACCTCCCTCTTAATTCTCATCTTTGGAATAGGATTATCTGGTTTTTATATTATTCCTGGATTTTTCGAAAAACAATTTACGCGCGTAGCTCAAACAATCACTGTTGGGTATTTTGATTTTCATAATCACGTTCTTATCGTTCGCCAGTTACTTTTTGGAAAATGGGGATATGGAGCGTCATATCCATATCCATATTCAGGATTAAGTTTTGTTATAGGGATAGGTACTCTATTTTTAGTGGGCCTTGCTGTTATCGGGCTTTTGAAAGCGACAAGTAAACAAAGACTATTTTTTGTATTGTGTGCATGTTTATGTGGGTTAACAACATTCATGTCACTGAATAAGTCAATATGGATTTGGGAACATATTGATGTGCTCAAATACATGCAGTTTCCGTGGAGATTTCTATTATTTTCGCACGTATTTATCGCACTTTTAGCTGGTGGATCTGTTTTTGTTCGGAAAATACATCCATTTCTTTTTCTCTTTGTTTTGCTTGGTCTTGGTATTATGCTTGTTCAACAAAGCAAGGATTTTACTCCTGAAAAATTTGTAACAGACTCCCAAGCGCAACAAGTGTACTATACCGACCCAATTTCTATTCAGGCTCAAATGAGCAAAACACTCAATGATTATTTACCTCCATCAATTGTTGGGAATGAACTGCTCCCGTTACAGGAAAATCGACTTGTAATAGAAAAGGGAAAAGGAGAAATTTCGTTTGTAAAAAACGTTCCTAGTGATATAGTTGCCGCTGCCGCTTGTGAAGATACCTGTGTACTACAAGTAAATCTCTTCCAGTTCCCTGGATGGAGGGCAATTATCGATGGAAAATCTCAACACCTATCCCAAAATTCATCCTTTCCGATTTATTCGTTAACTGTATCAAAAGGAAATCATTTGATTGAAGTGCGTTTACAAAACACCCCAATTCGTGAGGTGTCAAATATTATTTCTTTGGGAAGCGTGAGTTGCTTAGTTCTGTATTGTTTTTGGATGAGAAAAAGGAAAGTATGAACAAAACCGCTCAATCACCAAATGATTTTGATGTCATTGCTACAACAGAAGGAGTCAAACTCCAAGGTGAAGATTTGGCTGTTCATGAGATTAAAAAACGCTCAATTAGCGGTGTCTTTGCCTATATACTGCGAGCAATCCTTCTAAATGTGATTTCAGGAATAACGCAACTTATTATTACGGGAGCTTTGAGTCCCACCCAATACGGTGTGTATGGGCTTGTCATCACCGTAACAAGCTTTTTTACGATCATTTCTGATATTGGATTAGGAGCATCCCTTGTTCAAAAGAAAGAATTTCCCACGACAAAAGAGTTACGAACAGTTTTTACTGTTCAACAGTGTTTAGCGTGGATTGTTTTTGCTCTTATTGGAGTAACGGCGCTTACCTTATCAAGGTTCGGACGTTTAGATAGAGAAGGAATCTATTTGGCGTTGGCATTTGGTATTGCGTTTCCAATCGTTTCGCTCAAAACAATTCCAAGCATTTTGCTTGAGCGTGAGCTTCAATTTCACAAACTTATTATTCCTGCAATTGTAGAGGCTTTCGTATTGAATGGAACACTCGCATATTTTGCTCTTCATGGAGCAGGGATACGAAGCTTTACGTATGCTGTCCTTGCTCAGAGTATTATTGGTGTAGTTACAATGTTTTTTATACGACGGTGGGATATGGGGCTGCAATTTTCTAAGAAAGAATTTTTCGCATTGATGAGTATTGGGACACGATTTCAACTGAACGATATGCTAGCGAAAGCAAAAGATGATTTGTTTTATCTGACTGTTGCTCTCTTTATTCCTTCATCACAATTTGGGTATATTACATGGGCAAAGTTATGGTCCAGACAGCCATATAGCTTTACTGTCGATAACGTGTCGGCGATTACATTCCCAGCTTTTTCACGTTTACAACACGACTACACATCGCTTGGGCGAGCTATTGAAAAAACGATTTTCTTTATTACATTCATTGCTTTTCCAATGTTTGCAGGCTTGGTCGTGATGTTTATTCCGTTCTTGCACTTATTTCCAAAGCAGTTGAAATGGGAACCAGCAATAGTATCTTTAGGTCTTTATTCATTTGCTCTTGCTTTTGCATCTTTCTCAACACCCCTCGTAAATACACTCAATGCCATTGGCAAGATCAGTGAGTCATTAAAGATGATGGTGTTTTGGACCACAGCACAGTGGGTGCTCTTCCCGCTTTTCTTTTGGAAGTTTGGATATACTGCAGTTCCACTCATCGATGCATCTTTAGCTTTTACTTCTCTGTATGTTGTGGTGCTTGTGAAAAAATATGTGAAGTTCAACTTTTTTGATCAAGTTTGGCGTCAGACGTTAGCTTCCTTAACGATGATGATTGCGCTCTATGAATTTATTCCACTTTGGCAACGCTCTCTTCCTTTATTCATCTTGGGGATTGTTGCAGGTGGAGCAATGTACTCTGTCTTGATGATCACGACTGGTTTTGAGAAGATAAAAGGAGAAGTAGTCTCGCTTCTTGCGAAGAGGTAACACATGCCCACAATCACTGCACTCGTCCACACTAGAAATTCAGCAAACGCACTTGAAACTTGTCTTCAATCGTTACAATGGTGTAACGAAATTTGGGTCATTGATATGGAAAGTAGTGATCGTACACTGGACATTGCCAAAAAGTATGCAACCAAAATTTTTAAGACGAAAGCCGCTTTTGATTATGCCGATCCCATACGTAATATCTACATACAAAAAGTCACGACAGATTGGTTACTCATTGTAGATCATGATGAAGAGGTGCCCAAAACGTTGGCGGCGAAAATCCAAACATGTATATCTATTGATGGTATTAATGGCTACCAACTTCCACGTTTAAATATTATTTTTGGTGAAAAAGTATGGCATACAGGTTTTTGGCCAGATTATATAATCCGTCTCATTCGCACTGGGAAGGGATCATATCCACCACAAGTGCATGGGCAACCAATCGTTGAAGGAAGGGTAGAAGCGATTGAGGCGAAGGAAGAATATGCACTTATTCATCATCACTACCCAACCATTGAGTCCTTTTTGTCACGAGCCAATATATATACATCATTGGAGGTTGAAAAAATTTTGAAAGAAACAAAGGAGGCAACTCCTCTGTTTGCTTTGCGAGGTTTTTTTGAACAATTTCATACCCGCTATTTTGCTTTGGAAGGGTACAAAGATGGGAATGTGGGATTTTCTCTTTCGCTTCTTTTAGGTGCGTATACGATGATTGCGCGCTTAAAGGCTTGGGAAAAAATGAAACAGAAGGCTCAAGCATCAGTTGGAAATATTGAGGATGTGGAAACAGAAATAGCTGCTGCTTGTAGTAATACTTCCTATTGGGTAGCCAATGAGAAATTGAAAGAAAAAATAAATCCATTCGTTAAATTAAGATTGCTAATAAAAAGAAAATTATCAAGCTAATATATGTCATCAGTTGGTATCGTTTTACTTAACTATAACTCTACGCAGTTCACACATGAGTGTGTGAAGTCATTGTGGTCGACAAAAGACAAAAAGGATGAATATCACATTGTCGTTTGGGATAATGCATCAAAAGTAATTCCTACACAAAAGGAAATTGGGAAAGCGACTTTGGTTTGTTCTTCTACAAACGATGGGTTTGCCCTTGGTAATAACAAAGCAGCACAAGCGCTGCTTCAAAAAGAAAAGATTGATTACCTCCTCTTTTTAAATAACGATACTCGAGTGACCCGAGGTATGGTGCGAGTGCTTATTGAACGGTTTGAGAAAGAGAAAAATTGTGGCTGTGTAGTTCCCAAAATATATTTTGAGCGAGGCCATGAGTATTGGCGCAAAGATTATTCAAGTGACGAACAAGGAAATGTAATCTGGTATGCTGGGGGAGAAATTGATTGGGATAGTATCATTGCTTTTCACAGAGGCGTCGATGAGGTTGATAGAGGACAGTTTGAAACATCGACGGAAACTGAGTTTGCTGCGGGGACAGCGTTGCTTACTACTCCTTCAATCTGGAAAAAATTGCATGGATTTGATCCTCAATATTTTCTCTATTATGAGGATGTCGATCTCTCACTTCGCTTAAAGGTGAAGAAAAAGAAAATTTGTTATGAACCAAAAGCAACATTATTTCATATCAACGCTGGATCCTCAGAAGGAAGTGGTTCACAACTTCATGTGTATTATCAGACACGCAATCGTTTGCGTTTGGGGTTTAGCTATGCCAGAATGCGTACAAAACTCGCTCTTCTCAAAGAGGCGAAAAATCAATACATACATGGTTCTGCTATGCAAAGGAAAGGCATTGTTGATGCTTTGCTAGGAAAATGGGGGAAACAACTGTGACAAAAGAGAAGCCAACTATTAGCGCTATTATCATTACCAAAAATGAAGAGGAGATGATTGCAAATTGCATTGCCACACTCCTTTTTTGTGATGAAATTATTGTGGTGGACTCAGGGTCTACCGATAATACGGTGGGTATTGCCAAAAGAGAAGGAGCCAGTGTCGTGTGCACTACTGAAGGGAAGTTTAAAGATTGGCGAATGGCTGGCCTTCGTGAAGCAACATGCGATTTTGTGCTCTATATTGACGCTGATGAACGAGTGACACCCAAACTTGCCGATGAGATTAAACGTACGATTGCCTTTACTTCCTATTCAGCCTTCTTGTTGAAAAGAAATAATATCCACTTTGGAAAATGGATGCAGCATGGAGGATGGGAACGTGATAGCATTGTGCGGCTCTTTAGCAGAGGAAAGTTACTTCGCTGGGAAGGGAATGTGCATGAGAACGCTATTGTCGAAGGGCCGATTGGGCTCCTACAGGAGCCTCTTGTTCACCTGACTCATCGCAATGTCAGAGACGGACTTATTAAGTCATATGTGTGGACGGATACAGAAGCACAGGCATTGGTGAATGCTGGAGCAAAACAAGTAACACCATTTACGCTCGTACGTAAAACATTGATGGAGTTTTTCCGTCGATTGATATTGAAAAAAGGATATAAAGATGGAATGGAGGGGTGGATCGAAAGCATGCAACAAGCGATGAATCGATTCTTGGTCTATGAGCGGGTGTGGGAATTGCAGCAAAAACCCTCATTGCCGCAGCGTTATGAGCGTGTTGAAAAAGAAATTCTTCATTTGTGGAAGCAAATTGGAAAATAATGTGTTCGCAACCTCTGTTATCTGGTGTATCATGAATGTATGAAAAAGAGGATTGCCCTTTATTCTGCCTATATTCCAAAACATGCTGGTGGGGGAGAAAAATACCTCCTTTCTATTGGAGAAGTATGTTCTCAATGTGCGCAGACTGAATTGCTCGTCTCTCAAACTGAAACTCAATATGCCAAAAATGCACTCCGTTCTTACGAACAACGCTTTGGATTGCAGCTAGAGGATGTGTTGGTCAAATCTTCTTCAATCGGAGCGACAAAATCTCCTATTACGACGTTCCTGTCAACTGCTCAATTTTCACATCTATTTGCGATGACAGATGGTAGTATTTTCCCGACCGCCGCCAAGCATTCTCACCTTATTGTTCAAGTCCCATGGACAAGACGTTTATCAATGCCTGAACAGTTGAAACTGAAGAATTGGGAATCGATTATTGTGTATTCTCATTTCGTCAAGTCAGTCTTAGAACGTTCTTGGAAGATCAACAAGATTCAAGTCATTGCCCCGTACGTGGATGCCAAGGAGTTTGCTCCACAGCCGAAGGAAAAAATTATTCTAAATGTCGGACGTTTTTTTAAACATGCTACAAGTAATAGCAAGCGACAAGATGTTATCATCAACGCATTTAAGAAATTGTATGACAAAGGACACATTGATGGTTTTTCTCTTGTCCTCATCGGGAATGTGGATCCCAATCCGGATAGTCAAGAATATCTGGAAGAGTTAAAAAAACTCGCATATGGATATCCAATCAATATCATTACGGACGCTTCATATGAGGAAATGAAGAGTTACTATGCTCGTTCGCTTTTTTATTGGCATGCAGCAGGCTTCGAAGTCGATGAGGTGAAAAATCCTGAACATACAGAGCACTTTGGGATTACCACGCTCGAGGCAATGGCAAGTGGTTGTATTCCGCTGGTCGTTCCAAAAGGAGGGCAGAAAGAAGTAGTTGCAGATGAACGTTTCTTTTGGGAAACTCAAGAGGATCTTCTCTCCAAAACCAGCAGATTCGTTGAAGTAAGTAAGTCTCAACAAGAAAAACTTGCTCAAGAGGTTCGTTCTATGACTACGCGTTACTCGAAAGAACAGTTTATTGCTAATATTCAAAGATTGGTCGAGTAATATATGACTACTAACGTTTCATTTGTTATCCCCACATATAACGGCGTACATCTTTTACAAAAGCATTTGCGAAGTGTCTTTGCGGCGGCTCGAAAAGGAGACGAAATCATCATCGTTGATGATGCAAGTACAGATGAAAGTGTCGCCTGGTTGGAAAAAACGTATGGCTTAACAATCTCTTCATGTGAAGTGACTGATGCCTTTTGTTCTGTTTCGATCTATAAAGGGGTGGGGCTGAAAGTATTGATAAATCGCACTAATCGGCGTTTTGCCTCGAGTTGCAATCGAGGAGTGATGAGTGCTAAAGCCGAGCTCGTTGTTCTTCTCAATAATGATGTTTCACCAGATACACATTTTCTTGCTTCTTTGTTGCCTCATTTCGAAGACCCTGATGTGTTTGCTGTCGGATGCAAAGAGCTAGCTGCAAGTGAAAACGATAAAGAGTATGGACGATCAAGTATGACTTTTTCCCGTGGCATGTTTATTCATTGGAGAGAACCTGATCAAAGTGGTACAGATACGGCTTGGGTTGCGGGTGGAAGCGGAATGTTTCGCAAATCCATGTGGGAAGAACTCGGAGGATTTGATCTTGATTACACGCCCGCGTATTGGGAAGATATTGATCTTTCTTGGCGAGCGAAGCAGAGAGGGTGGAAGGTTCTCTTTGAACCCGCCTCAATTGTTCACCACGTCCATGAATCGACCAATGCGAGTGTGTTTGGGAAAAATAGGGTAGAAATCATGGGGTATAAAAACCAATTATTATTTACCTGGAAACATGCCAAAGGGGGAGCATTGGTATCCCACATTTTTTGGTTTCCGTATCATCTGGTTTTCACGACAATTCGTTCTCGTGGGAGGTTTGCAATTGGATTATGGAGAGCCTCGATACAAGTGCTCTTGGCATAAAAAATCGGACTCCCACCAAGAGAGTCCGAAAGGTTGGGGGATTAGTGGATGGTCTTTGATAAGAGCAATCCGACCAAAACCCAAAAAGCAATGGAATAGAAGACGTCGATCACGATTCGGGACGATGTAGGCTTAGTGTATCGTAGATCTCCTGTTAGCGATGCTGACGCTAGTCGTGTCCCGTCTGAGGGTGCATAAAGAATGTTCCTCGATGCCTCAGCCCATGTGATTTTTCCCTGTATGGCAAATGTGATAGCCATAACAGCCAATCCAAACGGGAATAAGAAAATAAACACGATACTAGCGAGAACGCTCAAAAAGACACGCTTCGAACCCACCTTCGATGTTGAGCTATTCACTTTTATCACTCCTCTGGCGGTTTGCCAGAATGAATAAGCGAAGAGCTTATATTATCAGATATGTGGGTTTATTTCAAGCATTCCAGCGTTTCTCGACTTCTGCCCAGTTAATCACATTCCAGAAAGCGGAAATGTATTCGGGGCGGCGATTTTGATACTTGAGATAATAAGCATGTTCCCACACATCGATCCCTAAAATGGGTGTGGCTCCGTCTATGTATGGCGAATCCTGGTTGGCATATCCCTTTACTTCTAACTTTCCGTCTTTCTTCGTAAGCCAAGCCCAACCTGACCCAAATTGGTTGATAGCCGCAGTATTGAATGCTTGAACAAATCCATCCCAAGAACCAAATACTTTCGTTACTTCATTTTTAATTGTTTCGCTAGGACTTTGACCTGTGGGCGCAAGAATGGTCCAGAAGATAGAGTGATTACTATGTCCTCCTCCATGATTGCGAACTGCAGTGCGAATCTCCTCTGGAATAGTCGCGATGTTTTTCAACAGATCCTCTACGGACATACTTTCAAGATTTGTTTTTCCGGCGATGGCGGCATTCAATTTATCAATGTATGTTTGATGGTGTTTATCATGATGCAAGTGCATCGTTTGTTCGTCGATGAATGGTTCAAGTGCATTGTATGCATATGGAAGAGAGGGAAGCGCAAATGACATATGATCTCCTTTATCGCAACGTACGTTTGTACTGTGAAAGGTATACCATAAATAAGAAAGAAAGACTACAATAATGCTGTGAAGCACGCATTTCTTTTCAAACTCATTCTTTTGTTGGCAATTGTGCTGCGGGTGTGGAGTCTGATTCATTTTTTTCCTCCTTCTCTTACGTGGGATGAAACAGCAATCGGATACAATGCCTTTGGCATTATTACCGTGCATCGTGATGAATGGTTGAAGCGTTTTCCGCTTGTGTTTCAGTCCTTTGGCGATTACAAGGAACCCCTAGCAATTTATACAACCGCTATTTTTGAGGTCTTTTTTGGTCAAACAGCACTTGCTGTGCGATTCCCAACCTTTATTGCAGGAGTCATGTTAGTAGTTGCGAGTTATTTTCTCGCTCCTGAAATTTTTACCGGGAAAAAAGAAGGAAAGCGAATAGCATTATTTGTCATGTTTTTGACCGCCATTTCCCCCTGGGCACTCCATTTTTCAATGATCGCATTTGAGTCGATGATCGCTACTGCGCTCGCGGCGTGGGGAGCAGTATTTTTGTGTTGGGGCAGACGTAAACAAACTTGGTTACTTGTTTCTGCTGTGTGTTATGGATTGTCTTTATATACCTATCATAGTGCGAAAATTGTAGTGCCGCTGAGCATTCTTTTGTTTCTCTTTGTGTACAGAAAAGAATTCCAAAAGTTGTGGAAGTCAGTGGTGAAATTTTTTGTTGTTCTCTTGATTGTCTGTTTACCGTTGCTATATGTATCTGTATTTGGAAAAGCAAATGATCGCTTAAGCGGTTCAAGTTTTGTTTTTGACGCTCAAGGGAAGCTCAAGGCGGTCCAAGAAATTGTTCCGACATTTATCTCACACTATATGGTGCACTTTTCACCGTCATACCTTCTTTTGGGTGGAGAAAATACGTATCGTCAAAGTAACATGAAAGATGGCATTTTGTCCCCCCTTGAAGCAATGCTCATTGTTATTGCTCTTGTTTCGATGGTAGTGGATAAGAAACGAAGAGCCTTTTGGCCACTGATTGCCTTCATTCTCATCAGTGTCATTCCCGCGACGCTGGGCAATGATGTGCCCCATGCGAATCGAGGTCTCATGGGATTACCATGGATGCAATTGC
>PSRQ01000045.1 GCA_003176165.1 Candidatus Cerribacteria bacterium 'Amazon FNV 2010 28 9' | reverse complement strand
GCCAATACGCGGCGAGACGCAACAGTGTTTTGTTGAGCTTTGGCAATCAACTTGTCTGCTCTTCCTTTTACTGCTTTTGCTTTTGCTTCAGTGGTTTGGATTTCGCCATAGGTGAACAGAGACAAGAGCAAGTTTTTGAATAAAGACTTGCGTTGTGCGGTGTTGCGACCTAATTTGACGGTTTTAACTCTGTGATGCATACGATTCTCACTTCACTTACGATAATTGCAATCCCTTTTTGGCGACTGCCTCTTCAACAATTTCGATGGACTTGCCACCCAAGTTTTTCACTTTACTAATTTCACTCTTTGTTGAGGCGACCAAATCTGCTACAGTCTTGAATCCACCCTTGCGCAGTGCATTTGCAATGCGAGTTGGCAGATCCAATTCTTCGACAGTAAGCTTCATGACCTCATCTTGCTTTGAGTAGGTGACAGGAGCGGGTGCACTTGCAGTTTCAACTGCAACTGGGTTAAAGACTTGCGTGAATTGACCAACCAAAATCTTGGCTGCTTCTTCCACTGCGTCTTTTGCACTAATGGCACCGTTGGTCCAGACATTCAAGACTAATTTGTCAAAGTCAGTGCGGCGTCCTACACGAGTGGCTTCCACACTAAAGGAAACTTTCTCGATTGGGGAGAAAAGCGCATCAACGGGGATCACTCCGATCGCATCGGTTTTGCGCTCATCAGCCATACTGTAGCCCATGCCTTTTTCAACGGTGAACTCAACGTTGAGTGAGGATTTGGCTGCGAGTGTGGCTAAATGCAATTCTGGGTTGATGATGGTCACTTGACCACTTGTCTCAATATCACCGGCGGTCACTTCAGCTTGTCCTTTGACAGAAAGATTCATCGTCACAGGCTCGTCACTGGTGGTGGCGACACGGATTTGTTTGACGTTTAAAATGAACTCAACGATATCTTCACTCATTCCTTCAAGGGTAGTGAATTGATGGTTGATTTTGTCAATTTTGATTTTGGTCACTGCTGCACCAGGAAGAGAGTTGAGAAGCACGCGGCGAAGCGCGTTTCCGATGGTTTGACCATAGCCGCGCTCCAAAGGCTCGATAGCAATAGTTGCGTATCCTTGTTTTTGATCAGTGACATTCACTGTAAATGCTGCTTGAACCATATATTCTCCTTTTTTGCTTGCCCGCCGATGAGGCGAGTTTCACCGTCCACCGATGAGGTGGGCTCCGTATACAAAAAATTACCTACTATAATATTCAACGACAAACTGTTCGTTGACTGTTGTATCGATCTCGTCACGCTCTGGGAAACGAACGATTTTGCCACTCGTGGCTTGACGCTCAACCCAAGCTGGGACATTTTTGGTTTTGTCGGCAAGTAAACTTGCAACGACTGGGATTTTGGTTGTTTTTTCTTTGAGTGTAATGACATCTCCCATCTTCACGATGATGGATGGCACGTTTGCTTTCTTGCCGTTGAGCAAGATGTGATTGTGAGCTACCAATTGGCGTGCGGATGCACGAGTAGGAGCAAAGCCTAAACGATACACCACATTGTCCAAACGACGCTCAAGCAATTTCAACAGAGCTGTTCCTGTAGAAGCAGGAGTCTTGGTGGCAATGTCGTAGTACTTGCGCAATTGTTTTTCAACAACCCCGTACGTAATACGAAGCTTTTGCTTCTCTTTGAGCTGTGTACCGTAGTCAGACATTTTCTTGTGTCCCTTGTGACCATGTTGGCCAGGAGGAACAGTCAAACGACGTTGTACTTTCACAGCGTTGGTTTTGAGCCCCATGTCTTCACCCAAGGAGCGTTGTAATCGTTGTTTTGGTCCTGTATAGCGTGCCATAAAATTTATCCATGTCTTTGCTTGCGTGGTCTAGTTCCATTGTGTGGAATGGGTGTCACGTCAGCAATCATCGTTACGCGAATACCACGGGATTTGATAACGCGAAGCACTGCATCGCGTCCGGGCCCTGGTCCTTTGATGTATACATCAACAGACTTGACTCCAAAATCTTTCATTTTATCAACTGCTTTTTCAACAGTGACCGTCGCAGCATATGGAGTCGATTTGCGACTTCCAGAAAATCCGACGTGTCCACTTGATCCCCAGCAAAGGGCATTTCCACGCTCATCGGTAACGGTGACGATCGTGTTGTTAAATGTCGCTTGAACGTAGACACGTCCTTTAGCGACAATTTTTTTAGCTGATTGTTTTTGTACTGCCATACCTTATTCAATTCCTCAATACTAAACGCTAGTCTCATTATTTAGCCGTTTTTGCTGTTTCCAACTTTGCAGCCATGTCTTTACTCATCGCACCCACAGTCATACGTCGACCTCTTCGGGTACGAGCGTTGACACGAGTGCGCTGTCCACGTGATGGAAGACCATGAATATGGCGACTTCCACGATATGAACCGATGCGCTTGAGACGTTCTACATTTTCACGGATAACACGGCGGAGATTTCCTTCGACATTCATCTTGTCAATCACGCGCTGAAGACGCAGAATTTCATCTGCGGTCAAATCCTTAGCACGCTTATCACCATCAACATTTGCTTCTGAAAGAATCCCATCCACATTATTTAACCCAACTCCATACAAATATGCGAGGGAGTAACGAGTTTTTTTAGCTGGTGGGATATCAATACCTGCGATACGTGGCATACATTACCCTTGTCTCTGTTTGTGTCGTGGATTGGTACAAAAAATGTACAGCTTTCCATGACGACGAATACATTTACAATCTTTGCAACGTGGCTTTATACTTGCTTTGACTTTCATACCTTAACCTTGTCATTCCGAGCAAGAGAGCGTAGCGCCTCTTGTCGAGGAATCTGTTATTGGATAGATCCTTCATCTCGAAATTGCATTTCGGGATTCAGGATGACACCGTTTGCAACGTGTGTCACTTCATTCTGAACGTAATACGGCCTTTGGTCGCATCGTATGGTGTCATGACCATTTTGACTTTGTCACCAGGCATGACCCAAATTTTATACATGCGCATCTGACCTGATACTTTGCCTAAGAGTTCTTTTCCAATCAATTCTTCTTTTCCACTTGTCACCATGATGCGACACATCATGTTCCCAAGTACCTCGAGGACTTCGCCCTCGACTTCAAATTCACCTTGTTTTAGTTTCTGCATAAGCGGTTGGCAGTTTGCCTTGCATTTCTCCTGTTAGACAAAAGAGAAACCCTAATCCTGTACCAGTGGTTAAGGTTTCATTCGAGTATTGTATCAGACTCGGGGAACTTCCTCAAGAGCTAAATACAACAAATTTTCACTCCTTTTCATCCTGAGGCCCGAGAGCTTTCTCTCGAGGTGAAGGATCTTCCCTCGGAAACAGCCAAGCACTCCTTACCTCGTTAAAATCTCAGGGTTACCAGAGGTAATAAGCACCGTATCTTCAAACATCCCAGTCAAACTTTTATCCCTGGTCTCATAGGTCCATTTGTCTTTCCCGAGGATCAAATAGGGGTTTCCCATGGCATACATCGGCTCTATCGCGATCGTCTGCCCTTCATGAAGTTTGATCTTCTTATCTTCAACATAGGCAACACAGGGAATATATGGATCTTCATGAAGCTGTTTCCCCACTCCATGACCTGTTAATTGGTACACGGCTCCATACCCAGCATCTTCAATTGTATCTTGAATCGCTTTACTGATGTCGTAGACACTGTTTCCCGCACGAGCCTTGGCAATGGCGTTGTCCAAAGCCTGACGCCCAATAGCCATAAACTCACGAATTTCCTTGGGGGCTTTGGCTTCATTGCCAGCGTAGACCGTCGTCGATGTATCGGTGTGGTATCCCTGATACACTAACCCCACATCGATTGTAATTAAATCTCCCGGATTTACCTTTTTGCCAACCGGCACTCCATGACAGCACCCTTCATTTTTGGTAATACACGTGGCGTACTTGTATCCATGAACAGTCATGAAAGAAGGCGTGGCATCCTCTTTTTTGATGAGACGCTGTGCTTCACTTTCGATTTCTTCAAAAAGCACACCGGGACGTACCATCTCATTGAGGGCATACTTGACGCGTGCGAGGCGTGCTCCTCCTTCACGCATGAGAGCTATTCGATTGGGATCTGATTCATCAGGTTTGCGCATGAAGATATTATACGCCCTATTTCTTTAGCCCATCGAGGATTTGTTCGGTGATGACAGGAATGTCTTGCTCGCCATCGATCTCGATGAGTTGGCCTTTTTGGCGGTAAAACTCAATGACAGGTTCTGTTTTCTCATGGAACAAATCAATGCGCTTCTTAATCGCTTGCAGTGTGTTGTCGGCGCGGTCATCATCGGCACGACCTGCCAAACGCCACAATGCTTCTTTGTCGGATACTTTCAAGTAGATCACTTTTGTCACACCGTTTGAGAAAATTTCTGCTTGTGGAACAGTACGTGGAAATCCATCCAAAATGTAACCCTTTTTATACTCATCGTGGCTCAAGTATTCTTCGATGATGGCGATCGTCTTGTCATCAGGAATGAGGAAACCAGCATTCAATGTTTCCTTCAAGTAACGACCAAGGATGGTTTTCTCTTTGGCCATCTCACGAAAGACGTGTCCACTAGAAAGATAAGGAATACTCAAAATATCAGAGAGAATATTTCCTTGTGTGGATTTTCCTGCTCCTTGAATTCCAATCAAAATGAGTTTCATATATGTCCTTTTTACTATGTTTGTAATTTGTAATGCTCAAATTTAAAGTAATGTCATCTCAACCGCTTCTTGTAATCAAAAAAGTGGAGAGATCTGGCCGTTCCTTCACTACAGATTTCTCGACTTCGCTCGAAATGACAAATATTACGAATCTCTGCTTCTCTTCCTCTCTCCTTCTCTACTCCAAGAATCGATCGTAATTTTGTGTCACCAACAAACTTTGAATTTGTTTGACTGTTTCCAACACGACAGAAACGACAATCAATAATCCTGTTCCCCCAATTGCTAATGATGGGATATTGGTGGCTTGCGACAAAATCGACGGCATGATCGCCATGATCCCAAGGAACAATGCACCTGCTAACGTAATACGCGTCACGATCGTACTAATATAGATCGCCGTTGGTTTTCCTGGACGGATACCAGGGATAAAAGCTCCACTTTTCTTGAGTTCCTCTGCCAAATCTTCAGGATCAAAAAAGACAGCGGTTGAAAAATAGGTAAAAGCGAATACAAGGAGGAAATAGACAACTTCATACATTTGTGAGTTCGGTTGAAAATTGGTCACGATTGAGTTGGCAATGGAACGAAGCGCCACATTTGGAGAGGCCACAAACAAACGCGCGGCAAATGATGGGATCAATACCAATGAGACCGCAAACATGATAGGCAAGACTCCCGTTTGGTTAATGCGAAGCGGCAAGTATGTTTGACCTGATTCATACACCGCTTTTCCGCGCAATCTCTTTGCATACTGCAGTTTTACTTTGCGGACAGCTTCAGTCATAAACACGATGCCGGCAATCACCAACATGGCAAATACGGCAAAGACAACCACTTGGACCAGGGCGTTATTCCCTGCGACAGACAATGTTTGTGCAGCTCCGACCGGAAGTCGGCCCACGATACCAGCAAAGATCACCATCGAAATACCGTTGCCAATTCCATAGAGGGTAATGAGCTCTCCTAACCACATGAGAAGCATCGTGCCTGCAATCAGTGTACAAATCATGGCAATGATTTTGAGGGGATCGTTGGTGAGAATTAAATGCTGGTTACTCAAGAGCAACAGGACTGAAATACTCTGCACAACAGCTAATGGCAATGTTAACAAACGTGTATATTGGTTGATGACTTCACGACCTGACTCACCTTCTTTGGATAACTCTTTCAGTTTTGGAAAGATCATGGTCGCCAGCTGCATGACGATAGATGCAGTGATGTATGGATTGATCGACAATGCCATGACCGAGAAGTTAGCAAGTGTGCCTCCCGAGAAAATATCGAGAAGTCCAAGTAATTGATTACCGGAAAACAAACTAGAGATTTGTGCCAAATCAACAGATGGAACTGGGACATGTGCAAAGAGACGGAAAATTGCGAATATGAGAAGGGTGAACCCCAATCGGCGTTGGAGTTCTGCGTGAGAAAGAAGCTGGCTAACTAGCGATTGTATGTTCTTCACAGATGGATTCTACACAAAAAATGATCGGTTGTAACTTGTCATCCTGAACGCTTCTTGTATTCAAGAAAGTGAAGGATCTTCTGTAAAGTTTCGATACGCTACTCGCGATAAGCGCATATGACCTTATACAAGATCCTTCGTTTTCTGGATTACCAGAATCACTCAGGATGACAGAACAAGTTACGCTATTTTTCCACCTGCTTTTTCGATTTGCACTCGCGCTGAAGCACTCATGGCTACCCCACGCACTTCACCGACGTTTTCGACTTTGCCTTTTCCAATCACTTTGACTGGAGTGTGCATGTTGCGGATCAATTTTGCTGCAAATAATGTTTCAACGGTGACTGCTTGACCATTTAACAGAGCCAATTTTTCCACTTGAACTTCCTGGGTTAATGGCTTGAGAGATTGGAAACGGGCTTTTCCACGCATAAATGGAAGACGACGAATGAGAGGCAATTGACCCCCTTCAAACCACAGAGGAGTCACTTTCCCTTGACGGGCACGATGACCTTTTGTCCCACGTCCAACGGTATGTCCACCCACCCCTGAGCCAAATCCTCGGCCCAAGCGTTTGTCTTTATTGGTTGTCACTTTTGGTAATGTATGTAACATAACAATTTACTAATTTTCGAATTTTCAATTTTCAAACTTTTTGTAAATTTGTAAATTCGTGAATTGAAAATTATTTCTCCGTTGTAACTGTTTTTTTAACCCGTGGCTTCTTTTCAACTTTTTCTGTTTTTTCTTCTTTCTTCTCAGCTTTAACTTCTTGGCTTTTTACCTCGCCAGCCGAAGCTTTAGCGGAGGCTTGGTCAATTTCTTTGAGCTTCATTTTTTCTTCTTCTTCAACTTGTGCGATTGATTTCAATTTGATGCCTTTGTGCTCAACAATACTACTGATTTGTTTGAGTGCTTCAAACGTCGCGTAGACGTTGCTTGCTTGGTTTGCTGTCCCTTTGATTTTACTGGAGATGTCCCGAATCCCAGCAGCATCGACGACACTGCGGATTGGACCACCTGCAATCACTCCCGATCCTTTTGGAGCAGGTTTGAGCATGATACGAGCACTTCCTAGCTTCAACTCAATTGGGAATGGAATAGTTGTTCCATTCATCGGGACAGTGATCAAGTGGCGCTTCGCTTTCTTGACACCTTTTTTGATGGCGGAAAGCACATCTTTTCCTTTTCCAAGTCCCACTCCGACACGTCCTTTTTTGTCACCCACGACCATGACCACGGAGAAACCCATGTTGTTTCCACCCTTGGTTTTCTTTGAAACGCGTGACACTTGCACGACTTTTTCGTCAAATTCCTTGGGTTCTTGTGGTTTGTCGTTGCGACGTTGTTCTCTATTTTGTTGCATATATTCTCTTTAGTTCCTCACCAATATACCTATTGTCACCTCTGTATCTTACTATCTTATAGATCCTGTTTCGCTTGAAGTTGCACTTCATGCTCTCAGGATAAACTCCTCTTGCAGAGGGTTCACATCTCTATCCCTGCCTCGCGAACAGTATCCGCGATGGCTTTCACGCGACCATGATACTTGTAGGCACCACGGTCAAACACAAATTTTGCGATCCCTGCTTTTTTGGCTTTTGAAGCTGCTAATTTTGCAATTTCAATTGCTTCGGCAAGTTTGGTCAATTCATGTGCATTTTTGATTTCTTTTCCAGTTGCAGACACAATTGTCTTTCCGACTGTATCATCGATCACTTGCACATAGGTGGTTTCGTTGCTACGAAACACACTGAGGCGTGGGCGATCGGCAGTACCACGCACTTTCGCGCGAGTACGCATGACACGACGCATCTTACTGGTAATGTTATGGTTTACTTTCATAGTTGTTTCCTTCTTCCCCACAAGTGGGGAAGACATCTGGTATTAACCAGATAGATGAGGCTTATTCTCCTTACTTACCTCCTGTCTTCGCTGCTTTTCCGGCTTTACGTCGGACCACTTCACCTTCATAGCGAACACCCTTGCCCTTGTATGGTTCTGGTGGACGCATATCGCGGATATTGGCAGCGATTTGACCAACAGCGTATTTACTGATACCGGTGATACTAATTTTGTTGTTTCCATCAACTTTAAATGTGACCCCTGCTGGTGCAGCCACATCAATGGGGTGTGAATACCCTAAAGAAAGGGTAATTCCACTCCCTTTGGCGGCAACACGATATCCAGTTCCCACTAATTCAAGTTTCTTTTCAAATCCAGTCGTCACGCCAGTGATCATGTTGGCGATCAAACTGCGGATGAGGCCATGTGCTGCTCGCTGTTGTGGCTCGTCGTTTTGGCGAGACACACTCACGATATTGTCTTTGACCTCAACAGCAATTCCTTCAAAAGTCGCTTCGGAAAGCTCTCCTTTGGGACCTTTGACATTGATGTGATCAGGAGTAACTGTAACAGTCACGCCTGCTGGGATACTGATCGTTTTTCGTCCAATTCTTGACATACATTCTTTCCTTGTCATCCCGGTAAAGGCTTTAGCCTTGTCCGGGATCTCGCTTATGTGTTATATGACTTTTTATAGATCCCGTATACTCGGCATTGCATGCCGTGTTACGGGACGACACCGTTTGCAACGTGTGTCGCTTACCAAATAGCACAAATGACTTCTCCACCAATATTCTTTTTCTTTGCTTCTTTATCTGAAAGCAATCCACTACTTGTCGAGACGACAGTGATACCATAGCCACCAAGTGAGCGTGGAATACTTCCAGCACTCTCGTACACACGACGGCCTGGCTTACTGATACGCTGAACGCTCGTCATTGCAGGTCGTTTTCCCACATAGCGAAGTTTGATCTTCAATTGTGAGCACGGCTTACTGTCTTGCTTTTCAACTGCTTCGATGTAGTGCTCGCGTACCAACAAGTTTGCCAATGCTTCTTTCACATTGGAGTGTGGTACATTCACCTCAATCTTACGAGCGAGGTATGCATTTTTGATTCTGGTTAGCATGTCTGCTATTGGATCTGTCATATTTAGCTTTTAGTGTATAGGGCACAGCCAATAGTGGCTTTTCCCTGTTTTCTACTTCCTCTTCTATTTCCTTTTTCTCTGTTCATTGTGCCTTGTGGGCTAACAACTAAAACGAGGCTTTCGTTACTCCTGGCAACTCACCTTTACTGGCCAGTTCTCGGAAACACAAACGACACACACCAAAGAATCGCATATAGGCATGAGGACGCCCACAGAGTTTGCATCTGTTTTTGCGTCGAGCCATTGGGCCTTTGATATTGGCGCGCTGTGTTTTGATGATTTTACTAATTTTTGCCATAACTTTTTTCTTTTAACTAGATCCCTCATCTCGAGATTGCATCTCGTGATTCAGGACGAAGTGGCTTGCAGCTCACTCCGCTTTCTCAAAAGGCATCCCCAAGAGTTCTAACATTCTCAGAGCTTCTTTTGGATCACTGCCACTATTGACGATCGTTACTTGTAATCCACTAATTTTGTTGATCTTGTCGTACTCAATCTCTGGAAATACAATTTGTTCAGTAAATCCTAAGTTGTAGTTCCCTGTTTTGTCGGTCGCGCGCTTCACCCCTTGAAAGTCTTTCATACGAGGAAGCACAATACTTGTTAACTTATCAAAGAATTCCCACATCAAGTTTCCCCGCAGTGTCACACACAAGCCCACCGCATCACCTTGACGAATTTTGAATCCGGCAATGGATTTGCGCGCTGCGGTCACCTTTGGCTTTTGACCGGTGATAGTCATGAGTTGCTGCGTCATACTTTCGATGAACTTACTTGCATCCGCATTTTCTTTTTTGTTGATACCGACGTTCACCACGATCTTGACCGGCTTGGTCACAGCCATGATGTTGGTCTTTCCAAACTCTTTTTCAAGGGTAGGAATGACTTCTTTTTGGTATTTCTCTTGTAAACGATTCATAAATTCTTCTTTGTCATCTCGACCGCTTCTGGTTTTAACCAGATAGTGGAGAGATCTTTTCGTTATTTATTTTCCAGATCCCTCGACTTCGCTCGGGATGACACTACGTGTCACTTAATCTCTACTCCAGTTTTCTTAAACACACGGACTTTTTTACCTTCAACGATCTTGTATCCAATTCTATCCACTTTTCCTGTGTCTGGGTTCATGATTGCAACATTTGCTGTCGAAAGTGGACGTTCACGACGCACTTTTTCACCCGGTCGACCTTGCATTGGTTTGACATGTTTCACATACATATTGACGCCTGCCACAAGGACTCTGTCTTCTTTGGGGAAGACCTTGGTAATCTTGCCATGCTTACCGTTATCTTTTCCGGCAGTCACTTGGACGTTGTCATTTACTTTGAACTTCATAGGTTATCCTTACAAAACTTCCTGTGCCAGAGATGCTATTTTATCAAATCCGGCCTCTTTTATCTCACGTGCAATGGGACCAAAAATACGAGTGGCACGTGGTAATCTAGATTTTAAGGTATCAATAACGACAGCGGCATTGTCATCAAAACGGATGAAACTGCCATCTTTTCGACGAACTTCTTTCTTGGTACGCACGATGACTGCCTTAACCATTTCACCTTTTTTGACTTGGCCTTGGGTGGTCGCAGCCACGACTGAGGCGGTGATAATATCACCAATGGTGCCTTTGACGTGACGTGATCCAACGTGCACATGCAAGACGCGGAGTTTCTTGGCTCCACTGTTGTCTGTGCAATCGAGAACTGATCTAAGCTGTACCATATGTTTTTTCTTTATTTTTCAACAATCATAAATCGCTTCCGGGCACTCATTGGACGGCACCCGGCGATCGTGACGACATCGCCTACTTTTACACCCTTGTTATCGTGACATGCACATACTTGGGTTACTTTTTTCGCCTTGCGGTAGATGGGGTGTACCCATACCGAACTCACCTCAACATAAGCTGTTTTTGGTTGAACGCGGACGACTGTTCCTTCAAATGTTTTCATATCTTTATTTTTCTTCTTGCTTCATCGCAAGTACGGTTGATACTCGTGCAACATCATCGCGCAAACTTGAAAGAATGCGAACATTCTTCAAGCGGTTGGCTTTGTGTTGCATGCGACTGCGTGCAAATTCTACAAACAACTCTTGTTGTTTCTTTTGCAAATCTGCAACACTCATGCTGTGTAATGATTTTATGTCATTTTTTTTCATATCGTTTTCTTCTTCCCCATTTATGGGGAAGACATCTTGTCCGTCTGTTGACGGACAGATAGATGAGGCTACTCTTTCGTCACAAACACCGTTTTCATCGGGATTTTGTAGGCGGCTTTGCGAAATGCTTCGCGGGCCATTTCCTCACTCACTCCACCGATTTCAAACAACACTCTTCCAGGTCTGACAACTGCTACGTATTCTTTAATATCACCTTTTCCACCCCCCATTTTGACCCCTGCGGCTTTTTGCGTGGTTGGCTTGTCTGGGAAAATGCGAATCCACATTTTTCCAGCACGCTTGGTGTGGTGTGTGATGGTACGACGCGCTGCTTCGATTTGGCGTGAGGTAAACCATCCACATTCAACAGCTTTGAGTCCAAATTCTCCGAAATCCAAAGAGTTAGCACGCAGGCTCAAACCTGCGCGTTTCCCCTTGAACATCTTGCGGTACTTCATTTTTTTCGGTTGTAACATACTTCTTTGTCATTCCCGCGTAGGCGGGAATCTTGTCTAAATGTCTTATTACTTTTTAGCTAGTTCCGGGATGACACGGTTTGCAACTCGTGTCACTTACTACGCGATGACGCGTTCTCCTTTGTTGACCCATACCTTGATCCCTACATAGCCTGAACGAGTCTTGGCTGGGACATGTGCGTAGCTGATATCGCAGCGCAATGTCTGGGTTGGTACTGTTCCTAAAGCATATTTTTCACGACGGCCAATTTCAGCACCGTTGATACGACCAGAAAGGACAATCTTGATTCCTTTTGCACCACTACTCATGGCGCGCTCCATCGCTTGACTGACAGCGCGACGCTGTGGCAAACGCTTGACGAGTTGCTCAGCGATACGCTCGGCGATCAATTTTGCTTCAATATCTGGTTTCTTGACTTCCACGATCTCATCGATCTGGATTTTCATCGCACGCTTATCAGTTAAGTTAATCTTAAGTAGTTTTGCCAAATCATTTTTGAGTGTCTCAAGATTTCCACCCCCACGACCAATGACAACACCTGGGCGAGATACGTGAAAACGAAGTTTGAGAGCATTGACACTACGCTCAATTTCGATCTTCACGAGTCCGGCACTCTTGAGCTTTTCACTCAAGAATTTGCGGATTTTGACATCCTCGAGGACGTAATCACTATATCCTTTGGTCGGTGCATACCACAGAGAATCCCATGTGTAGAGGTTCCCAAGGCGGAATGCATGTGGATTTACTTTTTGTCCCATATGTTCTTTCTTTGTCATCCCGGTAAAGGCTTTAGCCTTGTCCGGGATCTCGCGTATGAGTCTCCCAACTCATGAGCTAGTTCCTGAACAGTCGAGACTGCATCTCGGCTTTCAGGATGACACGGCTTGCAGCTCGTGTCACTTTGCTACTTCTTTCTTTGTTGTTTTCTTTGCGACTGTCTTTTTAACGGTTTTTTTCACTTCAGGTTTTGCTTCAACAGCAACAGTTTGCTTTTCTGCAGCTTTTGATTCAATCTTTTGCTCTGTTTTTTCAACACTCTTTAATTTCAACACAACATGACTCGTTCTCTTCAAAATCGCATGTCCTTGTCCGCGACTGACGGCACGCATACGCTTGTAGTGAGGACCGCGCAAGATCAAAAGACTTTCAATTTGCAATTGATCTGCACTAAGTCCATGGTTGTGTGATGCGTTTGCGAGTGCTTGGTCGACCACTTGCAATAAACGACGCGCTGCATCTTTGTTTAAGTAGGAAAGGTGCGTTCTCATGGTGAGAAGATCCATTCCTTTCACACTGTCTGCAACAAATTTCAATTTTTGCACACTGGTGCGCATGTAATTTTGTGATGCCGTGATTGTCATAGTTTCACCTTGTCATCCCGGTAAAGGCTTTAGCCTTGTCCGGGATCTCGTTTAGGATGTAACCCAAACTCTATCTATTTCTCTACTAGATCCCGTATCCCTCATGCGCTTCGCGCTTGAGCGTACGGGATGACAAAAGAGATTATGTCTTGGTTAATGTTCTCTTTACCATTTTTCCGTGACCGTGGAAGGTGCGAGTCGGAGAAAATTCTCCAAGTCGGTGACCGACCATAGCCTCGTTGACGAATACTTCGATAAACTTCTTGCCATTGTGCACCAAAAGAGTGTGTCCCACAAATTCTGGTGGGATCTGGCAGGCACGAGCCCAAGTCTTGATTGGCTCTTTTTTGCCAGTCTTTTGCTTCATGACTTTACTCATGAGCTTTTCATCTACGTATGGTCCTTTTTTTGTACTGCGTGCCATAAAATATTTCTTTCACTCATTATTTCACTCGTCGATCGCGAACAATCATCTTCCAACTATATTTATTCTTGTTGCGTGTCTTGGTTCCATGTGCATGTTTACCCCATGGAGTCTTTGGATACTTCAACCCAACTCCAGAGCGACCTTCTCCACCACCGTGTGGGTGGGCATTTGGATGCATTGCAGTACCACGAACAGTTGGTCTCCAACCCATCTTGCGCAGTCTTCCTGCTTTTCCAAATTTCACGGTCTTCCATTCCACATTGCCCACTTGTCCGATCGTAGCAACGCAAGTCGCTTTGATCAAACGGACTTCTTTACTTGGCATGAGCACGGCGACAAATTCACCTTCTTTACTCTGGATCAGAGCGGAGGATCCAGCACTGCGAATCAATTGTCCACCTTTTCCAGGGCGCAATTCAATGTTGTGAATTGGCATGCCGACTGGGATTTTTGAAAGTGGCAGTGTGTTTCCAGTTTGCACCCCCGCATCCGCACCACTCATGAGTGCGTCACCGACCTTGAGTCCATCTGGAGCCAAGATATAGCGTTTCTCACCATCTTTGTAGGTAAGCAATGCAATATTTGCACTTCTCATTGGATCATACTCGATTGCACTGACAAGAGCTGGGACTCCAATCTTATCACGGCGGAAATCGATAATGCGAAGTTTGCGCTTCACACCACCACCACGATGGCGAACTGTTATTTTACCATCATTATTCTTTCCTTGTCGCTTGTACACACCTTTGGCAAGCAGAGCTTTCTCTGGTCGCTTTTTGGTGATGACGTCATTTGCCAAATCTTGGCGATGGCGACGACCTGCGGTGGTTGGTTTGTACATTTTCAACATAACTTCTTTCTTACTCAGCCTTCACTTCTCCCATATCAAAAAGTTCAATCTTTTGATCTTTGGCGAGACGGACAATTGCTTTTTTACGATCTGGCCTGCGCACTGTGGTGCGCTTGCGGCCGGTACGCTTGTTTTTGCCTGCGACAGTCACGGTATGAACAGACAAGACTTTGACATTAAACATGGTTTCGACAGCTTCTTTAATCTGTCCCTTGGTGGCAGCGCGCTCAACTTCAAACGTATACTCGTTTGAGGTCATTTGCAGACGGTAACTCTTCTCTGTCACAACTGGTTTTTTCAAAATAAATGCGTTCATGTTATTCCTTCACCTCGGTCGCTTTTTTCGCAACTTTCTTGGTTGTGGTCTTCTTCACAGCTTTTTTCTCTTCTTTGACTTCAGTTTTCTTCTTTGTCTTAAACTTCCCTTCAAGAGCTTTGAGAGCTTCTTCTGTCATGAGGACTGCATGTGCACTCATCACTTCATAGGTATTGAGGCGATCGACACGACTGCACAGGACCGAACCAACATTTTGGCTGGCACGAATCAAGTTTGGCAATGTTTTATCAAGAACAATCAAAATTTTCTTTTCTGCCATGTTCATGTTATTGAGAACAACCATGACATCTTTTGTTTTTGGCAAGACACTATCTAGTCCTTCGACAATCGACACATGTCCATCTTTTGCCTGGAGTGCCAATGCTGTTTGCAAGGCATTCATGCGCATCGGCTTACTCATCGAGAGTTTCCAATTTTGCATGCCATCTGGTCCATGTGAAACACCTCCACCGACAAAGATGTGGGCATTACGTGCACCATGACGGGCATTTCCAGTATGCTTTTGTTTGTACCACTTCTTCTTGGTACGATCGACTTCACCACGAGTTTTTACCTTTGCTGTCCCTTGGCGTTGGTTTGCCAAGTACACGCGGACGGCTTGTGCCACAATCACTGGACTGTAGACAAGATCGAAAATAGCCGAATCAATCGTCTTTTTCTTTTCACCGCTGGTAGTCATGATCTGTACGTTCATAAGTCTTCTTTATTATGCTTGCTGTTCTGAGGTTGCTTCTGCTGGTTGAGCAGATTCCTTCACTTCTTCTGTTTTGGCATTCAACAGTCCTTCAAATATACTTTCGCCTGTTTTGGTCAATGTAAGGACTCCTCCGCGTGCTCCTGGGACGATACCCTTGAGCATAATCTCACCTGTACTGTCAGAGATTCCAACAATTGTTAATCCAAGAGTAGTGACTTGTTCATTTCCTGCACGCCCAGCCATGCGCTTATTACGATACACACGACCTGGTGTGGTACCAGAGCCAATAGAACCTGGAGCACGTTCACGATCTGATTGACCGTGGGTACGAGGTCCACCTTTGAAGCCATGACGCTTCACGACACCTGTAAATCCTTTTCCTTTACTCACACCAGTGACTTTTACAATGTCACCGATATGAAAAACCTGGCTCGGGGTCATCACGGTGCCAGGTGTAAGGGTGGTTTTGTCTTCTGCAGTGGCTACAATTTCACGCATCTTTACAAAACCTGTTTTGACATTGTTCTTTTCAAGTTGAGCACGTTGTGGTTTGGCGACATTCTTCAATTTCTTCACTCCTTGTCCCATCACAATACGATCGTCCTTTTTACCCATATCGACGACGGTACAATTTGCCGCGTTGACGATGGTAACAGGAATACGAACACCGGAAGCCGTCCAGGCTTGGGTCATGTGTGATTTGGTAGCAAGTAATTGTTGAATCATATAAAAAATCCGCCCACAAAGGCGGATAACCTTTGTGCATCACTTCGAGAGCAAACTCTCGGGATATACACACTTTTTCTCTGTCATCCCGGTAAAGGCTTTAGCCTTGTCCGGGATCTGGCTTGGAATGTAATCCAAACTCTATTTTTCCCTCTCGCATTATCCTGTCTCGCTCGAAGTTGCACTTCGCGCTCCCAGGATGACGTCGCTTGCAGCTGACGTCACATCTTAATTTGGATTCCCACACCAGCTGGCAACTCAAGATGCATAAGTGCATCAATTGTTTTACTGGTTGGATCCACGATATCGATCATGCGCTTATGTGTGCGCACTTCCCAATGCTCCTGAGCGTTTTTATCCGTGTGTGGCGAAGCCAAGACGGTAAATCGCTTGATGTGGGTTGGCATAGGAACTGGCCCCACAATACTGGCTCCAGTGGAAATAGCGGTATCAAGGATCTTCTTGGCTGCATCATCCACCACGCGGTGGTCAAATGACTTCAAGCGAACTCTGATACGACCTCGACTGTTAGTGTGTTGTGTTGCCATATGTTAAAGCAAAAAAAATAACTCCCTTATTGATCAAGGGAACTATAGTGTATCAAATTTTTCGTCTGGTGACAAGAGGGGAGACTTTTTACTTTCTCCTCTGCCGGAGGGGAGAACAGAAGAGGGGTGGGAGTACCTAATAATCAGCCAAAACTCGAGTAAAATCGTTATTATGATATAATATAAGTCTTATCCAAGACCTGTCACCAAATAAGGAGCGTGACCTAATGGATATCTACTTGGCCTTTGAAAAACAAGCAAACGGCCATCCGACCGGCTTGCAGCCCTTTCTTATCAAAGCAAAGGACCTGCCAGACGCGATCAAACGACTCAGAACAACGCTAACCTCTCAAGGTTATTCCTGCGAAAGCCAAGGGAACACCCTAACCGCCACATATAACGACGGGAAAAAGGTACGAACCCTTGTCTATTCGGTAGAAAGAGCCGAGCGCCAAATCTGAGTCCTCTTTACCCTCGAAATCTTTGATCTCGAGGGTTCTTTTTACTCTCCCCACTGTTCCACAACTTCACCTGATTCGCCATCTTGAGGTTTGCTTGGATTGAGATCGTTCCCACTCTCGCGAAGTTCAGCACGTACTGCCTTTCGAACATGCTTACTAGCAGCAGCGTCAAACGACATCTGTCGAGCCAATTCATAGGCTTCTAAAGGAGTGGTTCCCTCTGGTGTGCTTTTCTTGTGGGGAGTAAGGTGTTCTGTCATAGGAATCTTCCTTTCCAATCTCAGCAGTATACACCCGGGCACGTCAACCAACCACATGTGGTAAAATATAGGTTATCGTTGGGTTCATTTTCACAAGGACGTGAAAAAATGTTGCCCCAAATTTGTATTGTTGAGTGCGATGAAACTAAATCAACTCATGCATTGAAGGATGTAAAGTCCGTAGAACAGGGCATGAAACTATTCGCTGGTTGGTTGGCACATCATGGAGGAACCGTTACAATTGTAGCATCACTCCACATGGTCATTGTCACCAACCAAGCCGAGAATACATTTCACTATTATGTCAAGATGATTTCTGTTCTTGACCTTAATAATTGAGTGTTCCCTATCCAAAAACCCCCGGGTGTTTAATCCGGGGGTTTATTTTCTATCAAGGTAACCGTGATAAAATAGAGAATATCGTTGATTTTTCCAATAAGGAACAGAAGTTGAAAAGTCAAATTGGATATGTATTGGTCCTCGATGAGTTTACCTATATCATCGATGAGACAAATGCTGATAAAGTGATCCAGGCGGTGATTGATCATCTCAATACATTGGGATTCACTTATACCATATTAGATTCGCGACCAACTGACTTCCCCATCACGTTCAATGCCCGAACCAACATGGGAAATCCCATCAGAGGTGAAATTAACCGAGTACGACGACTTCGTGTAGAAGCACGATAAACTTGGTTTCCCTCCAAAACCCCAGGTCAAAATCTGGGGTTTCTTTGTACTCTGCCTCCCCTCGTTGAGGGCCACATCGAATCAATTCGTCATCCCTGACGTGAGAGGATGCGAGTTTACGAACATCTATCTCAAGTATCAGGGATCTTTTGATAGGCTATGCTTTGATCGTCTCAGCAATTTCATAGTACCAATTGCAGAAAGATCCCGGCTACTCGACTGTTTCACTTCGTTCAACGTCGCGGCCGGGATGACGTTTAATAAAATCTCTAGTTCGTTGAGATGACAGGGAAAAACTCAACGAGGAGGGGAAAAGTAAACCAAAAAGTGCTATAATATGGGTTATCGTTGGGTTCATGATTCACAAAGGCGTGAACAAAATGAGCACATTTTTGGACAAGTATGGATTCATTGGCGTTGTTAGCCTTGGTATTACTTACATCATACGTAATGCCACAGATCACGCCGATGCACTTGAAAAAATGATCCAAAAACTAAAAGAGGGAAATTGGGAGATTGTTAACGTAACGGATCAATTCCTCATTACAGCCAAACGTAATGAAATTGAAATCACCGTCACAATTGAAATCGCTCAATATGCCGATGCCATGATCTAACCAACACCCCCGGGTGAACCGGGGGTGTTGAATTTAAAACGGTAGTCTTTGAACTACTTCCTTGGTCTACGGCTTGTTAATTTATTACGATATCTCTCATAGTCTTGTCCACTGAGCTTTATTTCTTTACTTGTAGTTTTGTTCCTCACCACCCACCTACCTGAACCATCATTCGCACGAGAAATAGTTACCTCATCTCCTTGATGGAGAATGAGATTCATAAGCCCTCTGAGCGTAAAACTCTCTTTTGCGAATGGCATACGTATCCTCCCTTTGTATAAATACAAGAAAGCGCTCCACAACGAAGCGCTTTCTCTTTGTGTTCTATATCAAAATTACTTCAAGATCTTGGTCACAGCTCCTGCTCCGACGGTGTGTCCACCTTCACGGATAGCAAAGCGAAGCCCTTCTTCGATTGCGATAGGAACGATGAGTTTGACTGTCATCTTGGCGTTGTCACCAGGCATGACCATTTCTACACCAGCGGCGAGTTGGATTTCTCCAGTCACGTCTGTGGTACGGATGTAGAACTGTGGGCGATATCCACTAAAGAATGGGGTGTGACGTCCACCTTCCTCTTTGGTGAGGATATAGACTTCTGCCTCAAATTCGGTGTGTGGAGTCACGGAGTTTGGCTTGGCCAAGACCATACCGCGCTCAATATCATCCTTTTCGATACCACGAAGAAGCACGCCGACGTTGTCACCTGCTTGTCCTTGTTCCAATTGCTTACGGAACATTTCAACACCAGTGACGACTGATTGGCGAGTGTCTTTGATACCGACGATATCGATCGTATCGTTGATCTTCACAACACCGCGTTCGATACGACCGGTGACGACAGTTCCACGACCTTTGATACTGAAGACATCTTCGACAGGCATGAGGAATGGCTTGTCCAAATCACGAACTGGATCTGGGATCCACTCGTCGACGGCATCCATGAGTTTGAGGATTGCTTCTTCGTACTTGGCATCGCCTTCGAGGGCTTTGAGACCTGAGACACGGATGACAGGGGTGTTTTCACCATCATAGCCATACTTGGTCAAGAGGTCACGGACGTCCATTTCAACCAGGTCTAAGAGCTCTGCATCATCGACCATATCGACTTTGTTCAAAGCGACCACGAGACGTGGAACGTTGACTTGTTTTGCCAAGAGGATATGTTCGCGAGTCTGAGGCATTGGACCATCGGTCGCTGCGACCACGAGAATAGCACCGTCCATTTGAGCAGCACCAGTGATCATGTTCTTGATGTAGTCAGCGTGACCAGGAGCATCGATGTGAGCGTAGTGACGCTTTGCTGTCTCGTACTCCATGTGGGTAATGTTAATGGTAATACCACGAGCTTTTTCTTCTGGAGCGTTATCGATTTGGTCGTAGTTCTTTGCTTCTGCCAACCCCTTCTTTGCGAGCACGTGTGTGATGGCTGCAGTAAGGGTGGTCTTTCCATGGTCAACGTGACCGATGGTACCGATGTTGACGTGTGGCTTTGTGCGTTGATATGTCGCCATAAGTTTTGTCCTTTTTACCTCGCCGTAGTTTTAACGAAGGCGGGCTATTAAATACAATTTTGGGTTACGTGTTAGTATACCTCATTTCTTCCCAGGTGGGAAGAAGAATTTTTTTCTTTACTCTCGTGTCTGATTTGCAGCCTCTAATTGCTGTACAAGAAACGATCCAATTTCTTCATATGCTTCTACCAGACTCATAAAGTCGTACGATGCAAAGTGCTCCATCATCCGACCCATTTGTTTAAAGTTACGCGTCGCCTCTGCTAAAAAACGTACTTGCTCAAGCAGGACAGCATAGACAGGGAGTGAAGCTACGTGTTCAATTTCTTCCCACAATTCTTGTGGTGATGCAAATAACTCTCCGGTCCGCTGTTGTACATAGACTAAAGCGGCTGCTTCATTGTCTGTCATAGAACAACTTCGAAATGATGAATTATGCTTTTGCTTGTGGCTTGGCTTTTTCAATGATCTTAGCTGCGATATTTTGAGGCACTTCTTCGTAGTGACTTGGGATCATGACACTACTCGCACGACCTTGCGTCATCGAGCGAAGTGTCGTCACATACCCTTGCATTTCTGCGAGTGGAACGAGAGAACGGAT
>PSRQ01000010.1 GCA_003176165.1 Candidatus Cerribacteria bacterium 'Amazon FNV 2010 28 9' | reverse complement strand
CAAACATTGTTCGCACCAAGTCTCTATCTTGCTGGCGTTGCAGATTAATATCATGGATTTGTGACTCTACACTTGGCGTTATTGTTTGCGCAAACCAATTGGCTACAGCATCCACCTTGTCGGCTATTGTCTGTAATACTTGTCTTTTTTCTTGATCTTTGACGGAAAGAGCTTTGATTTCCAATGGTTCTTTGTATACGGAACCATCAGTTTGCATATTCACAACGGGAGTTACTTGCAAAGAATCATCTGGATTCACAACAATTTCTAGAGCAGTCGGAGAAGAGTGCTCCGGAGAAGAGATGTGTTCTGGCATTGTGGGTACTTCGGCATCCATAGAGAGTGCTCCTTCAGCTGGAGTATATACATATTCGAATGGCTTTGTCATCCCTGTCATTTGATTTTCTGGAGTAAATGACCCTGTTTCTCTGCTCATAGCTTCCTTTTATATTTTTTATAACTTTCTTATAAGACTTATCAATGGCAAAAAAATAACCACCTACACGGTGGTTTGTACCCCGAACTTTTGCCCCCTCTGGAACGTAAGTTCTTTCCCTATTGATTTCATCTTAAGATACTAGTATATACCCGTAGTCAAGAAAATCAAGTTATAGGGCGTAATAGCCTGGGCAAAAAAGTGTAGGAGTTTGGTAAGAAAACATCCTAGTAGATCGTCTTAACGCATTGAGTGCTTAAAATAGTCCCATTTTGTGGCACGAGACCTAATAAGAAAGCCCGGACACTCTCTGCATCTTTATAGTCTCCAAAAAAAATCTTTGGGGCATTATCCTCCATTTCAAGGAGATGGGCGACTGCAACAGGGTCTATTGTCACATTCATTCCAGGCTTAAACGCCAGGGGATCATCAACTAGAATATTTTGTTCAACTAAAGCTTTTACATTCGAAGATTGAATTGATTTAGCTTGAGGATCAATTTTGGGATCAGAAGTAAAAATATGAGTTACGTTTGACAAAATCACTATTGTGGCTTCATATCCTTGAAATTGCCATTCATCAGCCAAAAAAATCGCAGAAGCATCTGTGGATTGCCCTTCTTTTAGCCAGCTAAGAACTACTACCTTTCCTAACTGTAAGTTTATAATTTGGATCGCCTCATCTATTGAGTGAGGTATCACAGGAACTGCTTCTAAACCCAATTCAATAATCACATCGAGAAGTTGTTCAGCATGCTCCCATAAAGCTTCTCGAGCAATCATGTTTTTTTCATAATCAGTATTTACTGTCTTTTGTAGGCTTCTGATACGAGGACCTCCTCCAATGATTAACCCAATACGCTCATATTGGGAAAACACATCCACTAAACTACTCAAAAAAGAAGTAAGATATTCAACATTTGCTCCTTCTATAGTAGTCGCACCAGATCCACCAAATTTTAAAACTAAAGCTTTTTCTTTATTCATATAAACCTTTCTAGGTTATTAAGCTCCCTGATCATATTTCCATTGCAATTCACTGATCCTATGTCCAAGATTTTGAGCTTTAGATTTTAGATCGCTTGCAATAATTTCATTGTCAGGAGATATGTGTATTTCTACAGGAGTGACCCTAATTCCAGCATTTTCTATTCCAGCAATTTTTAGTGGATTATTTGTCAAAAGCCGCACAGAATATACACCAATCGAACGCAGCATTTCACCTGCGATGGAGAAATCCCTCGATTCTGAAGGATACCCTGCTTCCTTGTAAGCTCGATCAGTATCAATCCGATCTCCTGTAATAGGATCCCGTTTCTGCTCAATCTTTCCATGATCCCACCCAAACATCCCATTTAATTGAGCTATTTTCCCCGCAATACCTGTCCCTCTCCCTTCTTGTTCCAAATAAATAATTATTCCTCTTTCTTCTTTCTGAATAAGTGACATTGCCTCATGAAGCTCTTTACGACATTCACAATTAATCGCGTGATATGTTTCATTTGTCCTACAAGAAGAATGCATCCTTACTAGGATATCCTCTCCATCCTTTAAAGAACCTTCACTAATATTTCCAAAAACAAGCATCTCATGATGCTGTCCTGTTGTTTTGTCACCGTATACTATATATGTCCAATCTCCAAACTCCGTTGGTAAAGGAGCTCTTCCAAATTCTTCGATCATCGTTTCTCCTTCTTTTTTGAGAATCTCTTTCATGAGAGCTATTGCAACCCAAGGTTGATACCACTCTTGTTTTCTAAGCTCCTTAATATCTTCCCAATCTATTTCATGAATTGCCGACATATTAGTGCTCCTTAAGTAAATAATGGTAAAATATATGCTATTGAGAGTTTCTGAAAGAAAATCTTCATGTATAAGCTCAAACAAGATAAGTATCGTAAAGTCCGAGGCGGTTGTTCTAGATTCCTAGTCATACACTGTTCTTCCTGTTCCACAATTCTCATGATCTATCAAAAAGATGGGCCTGGAATTCTAAAAAGAGCTTATTTTGACCGTATATTCTCCCCTTCTCTCCTCGTTGAGAGCCTCAAAAAGGGGGCACTTTCACAAATCGATAAACTACGTTGCTCTCAATGTAATACTCTTATTGGCTCTCCTTACCTTTATGAAAAAGAAAATCGGCCAGCTTTTTTACTGATTCCAGGGTCGTTTTCTAAAAAAATTTGTAAATCCACCAATCTTCCGACTTTGAATTAACAATTTTTCTCAACTTAACTAATCAGAGATGATATAATGCTCAGCAATTTAGATCATTGACAAAAATGTCAATGATCTAAGGAGTAGAAAATGAAAAAATAGTAGAGCTTGGTTTAACCTTATGCTTGTGCAGCATTTCTTGTGTATAAGAAATCCGGCACTAGTATATGCATTATGACCACCTCGCTAAAGCACTTCGTTCCTACTATGTGGTAGTTGGGAATAGGTTTGTTTTCCTCAATGGCATGAGCCTTAATCAGTTGGCAATAGAAATGAATGACCGTCTAGACGGCGAAATAGACGCAAGTATTTTTTCAAAAGTATTAAATGCCGATCGTCTCTTTTCACCACATCAAATTGAAGCTTTTTCAGATATTCTTAAACTAAATACATATCACAGAAAATGGCTTCATTTTTGTTTATATAGAGATCAATGCATTGAGAACGGAACGGAGATTACTTTTGATTTTCTTCATCCCACAGATACTTATTATTATTGCAAAGCTATCCTTAAGGAAATACATGATTCAATGTACAGTGGAGAAGCACAAAGTTCTTTGGCTTTAACAGAATATTGTATTGAGCTTTTAGAACCTCATATAATTCCTGAAAGCTCTCGAAAATTTAATAAATTGATTCTTTTATACTGTAAGGCTGTTTATTTCCATGCTCGCATTATTTCAAGTAGTGCTCTTCCAAATGAGGTTTTCACAAGGATTAATTTGGATCTTCATCGTCTTCTAAGAATAGAGCGACAGTCGTTTTTTGCACGAGCATATAGGCTAACTTTAATAACTAATGCACAGTATATCGCTACAAATTATGGAAAGTATCTAACTTCAATTCTTGGCCATAATGTATCTCAACTTGCTTGGGAGGCTTACACCCTTTTCCCGCACATCAACAGCGAGGCTATATTTGCCCTGAGAAATTTTCTCGTAATATCTGAATATGCCCACAAAGATCAGGAAGCTTTTGAACATGTTTATGACATCATAAAAAAGAGTGAATTAGATAAAAAAGAGGATTTTGCTATTGAAATAGCATACAAACATTTGCATACCTCAATGCTCAAAATATCAGTAAACAATAAAAATAAAAACATTCTTTCACAATTTAAATTTGGAGAGGATTGCGAGTATGATAACGATGTATATGATCTTTCTAACATTAGAGCCCAGTTGGAAATAATGAATAAGTTAAAAATGAATGATAAAACAACTCAAAAGAAATTAAAGGAGAGAGGATTATATATCGCTCACATAAAGAATTACGTGAGACATGAAAAAAATATTTTATTACTAACTCAGTAAACATGAATTATTCTTCTTGCTGTTGGACAATCGCTCGAAGTGTTAAAAAAATTAATTGCTCCTCTTGAGAATTTTTAAGTGTATGCAGAGTATTCATGGGAACAGTTACAAAATCACCAGATTCAACACCTAAGGTTACATCACCAATCTGTATACTTCCTAGGCCCTGTAAAAAGAAAAAATACTCAACGCTATCTGGATGTAAATGAGGTTTTAGTTCACCATCTTTATCAAGCCACGCATAATTCATCGTCGCAATCTTTGCCATACATGATGGGTCAGATTGAATAAGACGGACCAAGGATACAGTTCCGTCATGTGTAGTTGTGTGTTTTGTCTTATGAACATTGAAATGAGGTACTTCCATACTTTATATTATACAGCTTCAATAAAATTTCTAGAAGTTTTTATCAATTAACGAACGGGAGACAGTTCGCGTCCAAGGGACATCAACTGAAATTCTCAAAATTGAATCTAATTTGATATATGCACGTGCTAGACGATTAGCACCTTCTTCTCGATATTCGTCAAAGACCACTACTTCGTTATCGTGATCAATAATCCTGCCTGCACGTCCATCGTCTTTTTCATAGGAAATTTCAACCACAGTTTTAGAGTTTTCAAAACCTGAAATAAAACCCTCAAAAGTAAATTTCTTGACGTTTTTAACTTCTTGAAGTGCCATTGCATGGATAGAGTCAGAAACTCGTTTAGCCAATTCACCTACATAGAGACTATCCACCTTAATAGCGGTTACATCTTCCATAGGGTATATGCAGACTCCATCGAAGGCTGCGCTGCTGTCCACTTCTATTAGGGTGATGAAATCGTTATTTACCGCGAGAATGTATGCAACTTTAAATTGAGAAGGATCATCTTGAAAGTGCACCTGAACAAGCTGTTTGGTACTGACAATTTTTTGTAATTCGTCTTTAAAACTAAACTTTTTCATACTGCATATCATAACACATCTTGATAGAGATCATTTATTTCCCCTCCTTTAATGGAGCGTTTGATAGATTGCATACCAATTACTGGTAATCTTTTGCTGCGCCTGCGCCAAGCTCATCACCCCTTTACAGACTTGTTCATGTAAATAATTTTCCACTTTATCTTTTTCATTGATCGAGGCATGTGGCTCAGGCCACAAATTGCGCGGATCGGATGGATCACCGCCGAGTTCGAGCGAGATGAAGTGATCCTCTTCATAGTTCTTTGGATCAGTATCCTCGTATCCATAGCTGGCGATCTGCTCTATTTTCAATTTGTTCGTATATGTAACACTGGGGCGAATGGTCTGCGTGTAGCCAGACGCACAAATCGTTGTCGATAGGTTATCTTGCGTCACGGCTGGGTTAGTTACTCCAGGTGTGCAGCTCGGATCGGGCAAATATGCTTGGGGATCATCTTTGTTCACCTGCTGTGCATGGCACTCACCTGTCGAAACCCCCAAGACATGCGGAGATGGCGTTGAAGTTGGTGATACCAAAGGAGATGTAGGAGGTGAAGATTGAGTATTTATCACACCTGCAATCGCGAGAATAACAAGACCAAGTGTTGCACACAACGTAAACAAGCGTTTCATGTGGTTACTATAGCAAATGCATCGCATTCCCTAAACCTCATAGTCTATCCTCAACATTGAAGTTTTCCTGAGAAAAAAGAATATAATATGAATAGATGGAAGTTAAATTCCTAGAAAATTTTGCTTATCGAGGTACAATATATCCATGAAACAGAAATCTGCCAAAACCACAAGTTATCAAAAAAGGAAAAATCTGAATTGGAGGAAAATCCTTCTGATTGTTGTTGGAAGTATTACTGGAATCATTGCCCTTATTATTCTGGGCTTTTTCCTTTGGATGCAGACATGGAAGACGTACGAGTTTCCGGATGGACAAGGATCTATCAAGTACCCTCCTTTTTGGGTATTAGAACCACGCAAATTAAATTCCGATGGAATGGGATTGTTTGGTGAAATAACCGATGGCTCTAATATAATTGGAATTGGACTTCAAATTTCATTGGTTCGCTACTATCCCGCATGGAATCGCACAGCTCAACAAGATGCTCAACAAAGGGCTAATCAAGTGGTGTCTTATTATGGAGGACAATTCGTGAATCTTGGTTTCGCAATCGAGGGAGAGCCAATTTATTCCGCTCAGGAGAGCTTTTCAAAAGACATAGAAGACCAATATATTGAGTTTACCCACAAGGGATACGTATATGAATTCCAATTCCGTTCAAATTACAAAGGGTTACGAGACAAATTGGAAAAAGAATTATTATCGCTTATGCTACAAAGCATCCGTTTTAATCCAACGGCTGTTGCAACTACTCAAAAATCCTCAGATCTGAGCAATTAAGCAAAAGCCCCGGATATTTCTACCCAGAGCTTTGTTTGTACTAGTCACATTGTTCTGTTATCTGCTGATCCTTTTTGAAAGAAAGCAAAATTAATTAATCACACCACAGAAAAGATCAAAGGTTTGTGAATTTGGGACTTTCTCATCTTCATTAAACTCAGCAACAATCTTCACGCTTCCTTTTTCATACCCATAACGATATGACTGTTTTGAAGCAGAAATCACTGTGTTCAATAAATTTTTGGAGAAACCTGAATTAATGAAATCTTTTTCTAGTGTTGAAAGATATATTGTATTAGTATCCGAAGCAGAATTATTTTTGATTGCAGCTTCGACAAGCAATGAAGCTTGTTCTTTTATAAATCTAGAGGCAGTTGCGTTTTTCCAATCCATATACACACCTGGAGACGTGGCTAGCCTACTTGGTGGATTTTTAAAGGATTGATCTATTAAGTTCGCATAATACTCAATTGTATTACAACTATTCATCTGGGTATTTTGCTGGGAATTTACCGTAGAGAGAGGTGCTGGAGACAAAAGAATTTGAGTTGTTTTCCCATGTGTTAGTGACAAATAGGCTATAAATAAACACAGAAAAATAATTCCCCCCAATGCAATCCAGATAAATTGATGTTTAGTATTTTTGTTTGCCATACCTATATTGTATATTAAGTACGCTACAAAAAGCAAAAGCCCCGGATATTTCTACCCAGGGCTTTGTTTGTACTAGCCACGATGTTTTGCTTTCCCTCTCCACCTCCGAAATGAGATGGCGGTAAGAATACCCATGTGCGCTAGACTCTCTTTTTTGAAGACAATTTGAGTTATGACTTACGCAAGCATTGTGTAAAACAGATGCCACAACGATAGGTCGTTGAGATCAGCACCCGTATCCTTCAACTGCTGCACGGTACCAGCAGAGACATGGAAAGTGATTGTGTCCGTGGTACCATCCGACGAGATGGACATATTATCGTGAGTTACGGTAGCTCCATTGAAGGTAAAGTTGTCGTTCGTTAGATCATACTTCCCATTCTTCAACTGGAACTGTACCGTCGCCTGCGATGTGCATAAAAAGCAGAAACTCCAAGAGATTCCGGTTGATTGGACATTTCCGCTTCCGATTGGCTGACCGGGTTGCTGCTGTGACCCACCGTTTCCGCTGGCAGTCTTGACCATATGCCCATTCACGATATGAATGAAACTCATGCAAGAGTAATCTGCCTGCTCTGAATGCTGATCATGTTCTGCGTAATCGCCATTGAGGTTCGCTTCATCGACAATCAACGCCCCTGTGGCAAAGTTACTCCCACTGTCCACGATCGCCACATGTCCATCATTGCCAGAAACAGAACCACAGCTTTTCCCATTTGTTACTGTCCAGACGGCAATATCTCCTACACTGATATTATTGGGATCAGCCGCACCACCCGTTTGCGGATTCACAGCGAATCCACACTTCCGGGCTTCATCAGCCCAACCACCAGCAGAACCATACATTGTTGGGCAATCACTTCGGAGATTGGGATATCGTGCCCGTACCAGATCTGTACACTGCATTTTCTGACCAATACTTGTCTTTTCCCCAGGAATATATGAGATAAAGCTCATATGCTCACCAGGGACAAATGTATTGTCGCACGGATCAGTGCCTGGATTCGGATTTGACGGCGGATTGTTCGGTTGCGGATTTCCAGGATTCGGATTCCCTGGTTGCTGTGTACTCGTTGGCGGCAAGGTAGCCGTCGGCTGAACGGGGGTTCGATATGAATCGACTGACCCAGGATTTGGTTCACATTTCCACGCACCCAACTCAGTCGAATTGGATAACGTCGCATTGGGACGCGCGGATCCCCATACATCTGCACATGCTTTGTTCCAAGCGCTCAGATCCATAGGATAGACCGTTTGATTCTTCACACAGCGGAAACTGTACGCATCAGCATTGGAATGTTGCTCAACATCGTACCCAATGTCTTTGCAGTACTGGTTCACATTGATGCCATCTGTTCCTGATTGAGCATCAGGATACTTGGGAGCAAATCCCGGCGTCGATGTGTTTGTCGCTGCCAACGCAGCTCCTCCCAACTCCGTAACCGTGGTACTTGACCATCCAACCCCTTCGTTGGCCGTCTGAATCTGTGCCCAGGTTCCTTGAACTTGGATAACAGAGAAATAATCATTGGCATTGAGCGTCGCAATCACATTGCTTTTGCTACTGCTGTCTGGCGATGTACGCAAAAACACACTATGGTAATCTGCGGGCACGTGAATGTACTGTCCGCTGGAAGGTTGCGAACCGAGGCCATAGGCCACGTCATACACCAAATCCCCTCCAGCATCGACCGAAAGCGGCGTATTGAGTGCATTGACGACAGGTGTGCCTTGTGGTGCAGCAATAATCGTTGGCTGCGCTTGTTGAAAAAGTGGCGCCGAAGTTGGAGCAGCATTTGCGGGATAGCATTTCCACGAATATGCATCGTAATAGTTACTAAAACGCGATGCCGGTTTTGCACTTCCATACTCCAACTGACACACATCGTCGGTGGAAATGTTGACCAGACTTCCGTCGGCAGCAACACATCGCCAACCCCAGGTATCTTGCTCGACCAACTTCACGCCAGTGTACCCTTTTGCTTGACAGTACCGCGTCAAATCTAGCGGCGAACCATCCCAAGTATTCGAGGCAGGGATACTCGTTGGATTTGGATTCTGCACGACGGGAACTGGCGTTACGGTCGGTGGGTGCACTTGCGGTGGATTGGTGGGCGGGTTATTCACCACAGGGATAGGTGTAACCGTGGGTGGACTCTGCGGTTGTACGTAG
>PSRQ01000012.1 GCA_003176165.1 Candidatus Cerribacteria bacterium 'Amazon FNV 2010 28 9' | reverse complement strand
CCCGCCATATCATCGGATTGTCTGGTTTTAGTATTTATGCCCCTGCAGCGCTCGCTGTGGTCTTACTGCGCACGGGTATTGTCTCAGGAATTGTAGTATTTATTGCTCTTTTATTTATCGCAATTATTGGAAAGCAACTGATTCGGTATTTGAAACTTGAATATGTGCCGCGCACTGCGATGCTATTGTGGTTTGTGGCAGTAGGGACATTTTTGATGATCGCTGTATCGACGGTTTTACCCACGCATATTTTCTATACAATTGATATGTTGCCTTTGTTGCTGCTCATGCTACTCACCGAAGACTTTATGGGGACGCAAAGTGAGCTTGCGTGGCATATTGTGGTCGAGCGGTCGCTACAAATGATGACACTTGCGGTCCTCGGAGCTTTTATCATTGGCATGCGCATCGTTCAAGAATTTGTCTTGGTAAACCCAGAAGTGGTGATTGCTGGTATTGGACTCATCAATTTCATGGTTGGAAAATATTTAGGATTACGATTGACAGAATATTTGCGATTTAAACCAATCATTGATGCAGAAGAATAACAGGAAGAAATAAGAGATATGAAATAGGAAATAAGAAAAAAAATCATATCTCTTATCTCATATATCGTATCTCTATTTATGGTGAAGCCTTCTCAAATTTTAGGTATCAACGCACGTAATCAACTTTATACGAGTTTGAATTCACGTGAAAGTAAACGATTTGGGTTTTCAAAATTGCGTACCAAAAATTTTTTGGCCAAACATGGAATTGGTGTCCCCCACCTTTTTGCAAAAGTGACGTCGACGGAAGAACTTCGCTCTATTGATTTCCGCTCATTTGGAAATTCGTTTGCACTTAAGCCCGTCAATGGGAGTGAAGGGAAGGGGATCATTGTCATCAAGCGGTATGACAAGAAAAAAGATAAATTTATTGATGTCGCCAATGAAGAGTGGACACAAAAAGATTTGAGTTTACATGCAGGGGATATTTTACAGGGTGCCTATTCTACGTGGGGACAGCAACACATGGCGCTGATTGAGGAGCGTGTTCCTGTCCACCCCGATTTGGAACAGTATGTTGAAATGGGGACACCTGACGTGCGGGTAGTCGTGTTTAACAAAATTCCGGTGATGGCGGGATGTCGAATTCCCACTAAAGCGTCAGCCGGGAAAGCAAATATTCATCGGGGTGCCCTCATGCTTGGGATTGATTTTGGAACGGGTGAAACCACGTATGGACTCAGTGGATTAAATAGTCCTATTCGTACTTTTCCGCATTCCAATATTTCTGTACGTGGGGTAAAAATTCCTTTTTGGGGAGAACTACTTAAAACTGCTGTACGCACAGCAAACGCGACTGGATTTGTGTACGTGGGAGTAGACATGTTTATGCATCCAGAAAAAGGCCCAATGGTCGCTGAAATCAATGGTTTTCCCGGTCTTGGTATACAGTTGGCGAATCATGCAGGCTTGAAGCGTCGTCTACAGCGTGTGGAAGAGATCGACGCACGTAGTGTTTCCCATGCCGTACGTATCGGACGTGCTCTCTTTGCAGAAAATGTGGCAGTGGATGGTGCGGATGCTGCCGAGCGTGCAATCATTGCAACAAAAGAAATACTGGGAGTGTTTGATGAAAAAGAGAAAATTCATGATGTTGCCGCCCTTATCAATACTGGGCGTTTCCGTAGTGCCATCTCGCGTGAATTGGCACATAAGTTAGGTGTGCTCAGTGTGGGTGATACACTGTGGAATCAAGAAATTGAAGAAGAAGGGAAAGTCCCTGTCATAGAAGTTCGATTCAAATTAAAAGATCGTATCATCACCACCACCATGTTAGTGACAAAAAAATTAGATGGAAAAGGACATGCAATTGAATTGGGCCGCAAAGATTTAGGTGGATTTTTAGTAGGAGAAACTCAATAAGTGCTTGGAAATTGTCATTTCGAGCGAAGTCGAGAAATCTGTAGTAGAAAGACAATAAGATCTCTCCACTTTCTGTCCGTCAGCTGACGGACAGAAGCGGTCGAGATGACAAATAGATTTATGACACTCATTCAAAAAATAAATCCCATTAATAAAGAATCCGAGAAAAAGAAATTTTTCTTTGATCCGTTGTACAATCCTCAATTTCAATATGCGACTTCAGTGTTGCATGAAGAGTTGCATTACTACACACCCATTTCCAGTGACTATTTACCCATCGCGCATAAAATTCTTGACTTCATTACCAAAACGTATGGATCACATGATGCATATATTGAAAAAACCCATGAACCAATTCTGACGCGGGAAGAAGTAGAAAAAATTGTGCGTGATTACCTCTCCAAAGAACATATTGAAAAAATGATCACCATGAAATTTTCAACTGATGCTGTGGCACGGACAAGTATGGTGGGAAACACGCTCACAATTCGACTTCCCGTTTCGTATAACGAATCAGGATTGATGGGGATGCTCAATCATGATGTTGGGACACATTTTTTTCGCACGTTGAATGAACGCAAACAACCTTGGTATGGGCAGCGTGAAAAATTTCATATTCATCCATATTTACTCACGGAAGAGGGGTTAGCAGTTTTGCATGCGTTTCTCCCTAAATCCCATACACTGTTTCGTCGTCAAGCGATTTACTACATTGCGGTCCACTATGCGAATGAACACTCGTTTGTTGAGACCAATGAGATGCTTAAAAAATATGTGAGTGATAAAGAAGATCGGTGGAAATTTTGTCTGCGTGCTAAACGTGGCATCAAAGATACATCGCAACCTGGTGCTTTTTCCAAGGATCAAACGTATTTTGCCGGAGCAGTGAAAGTGTGGCGGTGGCTGAAAAAACATGACTTTGATACCAAAGAATTGTTTGTGGGTAAAATAAGCATTGATGATGTCGATACACTCAAATCAATGTGGAACACACAAGGGCTTGTTTTTCCAACGTTTTTAACAGAAAACACCCATCACTATAAAGAAAAGCTGCTTAAAATTGGCAAAGAGAATTTCTTCGAAAAAAGCGTATGACCAAATACCATTATGGGAAACCAAAAACCCGCCGTTTGGATTTAAAAGAAATTGAAGAATGGCTTCCTACGATTGGTTTTGTCCCGGTTAAGGTCACACAAGAATGGCGACATGTCATTGTGTTTGGGACATATGAGGGGAAAAAATGTGTCCTCAAATTGGCGACGACGCAAACGACGAGTAGATATACTTACAATGAGAAAAATTGGAATGACGCGGTGTGGTCAGTGGACCCTGCATCTCATTCGCATTTCACTGTTCCCCATGTCTATGCGAGTGGAACATGGAATAAATTGTTTTATTTCATTGCTGATTGGTTTGAAGGCAAGCCACTTATGCGTTTGCAATCTTGGGATGAAGCGAAAGCTCGCGAGTGGTTACCAACCGTGGCTGCGGTGACACGAGAAATTGAAACATTACCGCTTTCACTTTCCTGTGATTTTGTAACAATGCAGATGAAACATGCTCCTGGTAGAAAGTTGGCGGTTGGGGATAAATTACTCCTCGCAGCGACTGAATGGGCGAGTTTAGTTCCCCGAGATTTGGATCCATTGTTAAAGTGTTTGGAACGTGAAAAAGATCATATTCGTACTGCTCCTGCGCATGGAGATTTTGTTTTGTGACAAATGTATGCAGTGGGGAACGAGAAAATTGGACTCATTGATGGAGAGCATGCTGGAGCACGAGGTGCACTTTATTACGACGTGGCCCAAATGTATGTGCGACTGATTAGTGACTGGAATGCATGGGAGGTGGCACGAGAATATCTGTTGCTCTTCCAAAAGCTTTTATCTCCTACCGATCAACAAACATTTTGGGAGGAGCTGAAACCCCCGCTGATCCAACGCTATATTGGCGACTTATGGGGAAGTCGAAATAATCCTGCAAATTTGGATCGTTTACTTCCAATCAAAGACATGATCCTTCAAGATAAAGTAGTGTAAGTAAGGCATTGTCATTCTGAGACGTTCCGCCGTGGCGGAACAAGCGAAGAATCTTCTATGGAAGTTGATAAATGCTATTCGCAATAAGGTGAATCTAGTAATGAAAGAAGATCCTTCTCCGTCAGTGGACGGATCAGGATGACAAAGGAAGTATAATATAAGTCTATGACAAAACGTGTTGCCCTTGGGATGTCGGGGGGTGTGGATTCTAGCGTGAGCGCGGCACTGCTCAAAGAGCAAGGCTATGACGTGACGGGTGTATACCTGGAATGTTGGCGTGCTCCGGGGTGTCGAGCTGAAGAGGACCGCAAGGATGCGTTGGCCGTGGCACTACAACTTGGAATTCCTTTTACTGTTTTGGATTTTAAAGAAGCGTATCGGCAAAAAGTCGTGGAGTATTTTTTCCGCGAATATGAAGCAGGACGGACTCCTAATCCTGATGTATTGTGCAATAAAGAGATTAAATTTGGGCTGTTTTACGATTGGGCGATGGAACAAGGGTTCGATTATGTGGCAACTGGTCACTACGCTAGGGTTCAGGGGTTAGGGGTCAGGGGTCAGAATACTAACCTCCAACCACTAGCCTCTAACCTCTCTCTTTGCACGAGCAAAGACGCCCACAAAGACCAAACGTATTTTTTGTATCGATTGCGTGGAGAGCAGCTTGAGCATATCTTGTTTCCGATTGGGCATTTGTTGAAATCACAAGTGCGTGAATTAGCGGCTTCTTATGAATTGCCGACGTCAACAAAACCGGACAGTCAGGGCATTTGTTTTATCGGCGAGATCAATGTACACAATTTTTTGAAAGAGCGCTTGGGTGAGCGACCGGGCAATGTTGTTGACACAAAAGGACGGATCATTGGTCGCCACAATGGACTGTGGTTTTATACGATTGGACAACGCCATGGATTTGAGCTTACTCCCCATTTACCTTCTGATGAAGTCAATAAACATGCGATCCCGCCCTTTTACGTGATCGCCAAAGATGCTGCCAAAAATGAACTCATCGTTGGGTTTGGATCCGAAACATATCGCGACACATTTAGAGTTGAAGATATTCATTGGATTACTTCCCCCTTTACTTCCCCCCTCGTTGAGGGGGGACTGGAGAGGGGAGTGTTTGTCCGCATTCGTCACACTGGCAAATTACTCCCATGCACGATTGCGCTTCTCCCCCTTATTGAGGGGGAGGGAGGAGGGGGTGGAGGAGTTACACAACAGCCGCGACTTCGTGTTCAACTTGCCGAACCAACCCAAGGTATTGCCTCAGGCCAAAGTGCGGTTTTGTACACTCCTTGTCATCCCGTAGGAGATAGCGGAGCGCATCTGCATACGGGATCCAGTGACTTTGTCTGTCTTGGCGGTGGTATCATTGCAGAATGAACGAATATATTACTTATTCCCAGCCATCATGTTCGACAGATCTTCATGATGCAGATTACCCGGCTCTAACGATTGAGCGGGAAGATGGAGAGACTCCCTACTATTTGCACCGTCGTGTCATCAACCCGGAAAAATCACTGTATTTTTTTGCACGTGCCGTCATTGCTGACACGATGCTCACTGCTTCACTTCCTTCCAACATGTATATTGATTTCAGCAATGACCCTCCTGTCCCAATGTATTCAACTATATCGGAAGAATAAAAAAAGAGGTCGCAAACGAATGTCTGCGACCTTTACAAGAGGAGTTAGTGTTGCCAGGTTATATAAAAACGGGTGAAACCAATCACCGCAATATAAGCTGGGATCGTTCCTGCAAATACGGAAACGACCACACACAGCAGTCCCCAGGCTGTGGCTAACAGTATTTTTTTTGAGATGCTCATTGAGGTCTTGGTACTCATAACAAAGAGATAATACCCATATGAGACAGCTCCAAAAAAAGTAACCAGTAGCCCTCCAATGAGGAACAAAGCAAACAATGTAGCAATGTAAATTGCCACGAGTATCGAAATTGTTGCCTTTTGCATTTCCATCTTCCTTTTTGCCGGTACGGCAAAATGAAATGAACGATGCATCCGATTATACCATTTGAATCTGGACATTCCTACTTCTTTCGGGTACAATCGCGCCCGAGATGAAAAAAGCACTTCTCATCAGTATCTTTTCATTGTTTTCTCTGGTGTTTGCAGCACCCGTGTTTGCTGCAGATATAACCTGCAATAACCGATGCCAAGTTGACCAAGATTGTGGAGCTGGCTATGGTTGTTTTGTCGGAGTCTGTCGCGCCGTCGCCTGTCCCTCCAGTACCACGTGTGGCTGTGCCCCAGCTGCGACGACCACACCTGTCGTGACCCCCTTACCCATTATTCAAATCATTCAACCGACCTCCACCCCTAAAGCAACAATCATCGCTACTGCTTCCGCTCGTGTGCAAAAAACGCCCACGACGGGATTTGATGGGATGAGTGTCGTTGAATTGGCGCTTGGAAGTGGAGTGATGGGTTTGGTTGCCAAGTATGTGGCTGAGTCCAACATCTTGAAGCCGTTGGAGTTTGAGAAGCAAGATTAGCAGATGAGGGGATGAGGAAGATTAGATAAAAAACTCTAGTCTCCTAATCATCTCATCTACTCGTTCTTTCCCTCTTGCTTTCTTGAGGAGGCCCGGATATACTACAAAAACTGAGATGAAACTCTCATCTTTTTGTTGTCTGATGCGTCCCCGCCTCAAGCGGGATTTTTTAACTCAAAAAAGTTCTTAGTTTTTGCTCTGTAGAGATAGAGAGTAAAAACTAGCAACTATAAGCTAGATCGCTCCTTAACAAGTGAAGACACTTTACAAACAATATCCTCGATTAGTGCAATCGAGGAAAACACAACACACTTTGCATCGTGGTAAGAGCCAGAAAGAAATTTCTCGGGTCATTCACGATTGTCAAAGATCGTGCAGTGATCCGTCTTTTTCTTTTTAAATTTATTTTAGGAAACAAACTTTTTTTAAGAGTTTGATCCTGGCTCAGGATGAACGCTGGCGGTGTGCCTTAAGCATGCAAGTCGAACGGTTTTGTAGCAATACAAGACAGTGGCAGACGGGTGAGTAACACGTAGGAATCTACCTTCTTGTGGGGGATAGCTCGCCGAAAGGCGGGGTAATACCGCATGTGATCGCAAGATCAAAGCCGCAAGGCGCGAGAAGAGGAGCCTGCGTCCTATCAGCTAGTTGGCGGGGTAAAAGCCCACCAAGGCTATGACGGGTAGCCGATGTGAGAGCATGATCGGCCACAAGGTAACTGAGACACGGTGCCTACACCTACGGGTGGCAGCAACTGGGAATCTTGCGCAATGGACGAAAGTCTGACGCAGCGACACCGCGTGTG
>PSRQ01000008.1 GCA_003176165.1 Candidatus Cerribacteria bacterium 'Amazon FNV 2010 28 9' | reverse complement strand
GACGACACCCATGATGTTGTGTTTCCATTGCCTGACAAGCCACTGTTTGTCACGTCGCCCGATGAGAACTTCACTTTGCTCCAAGGCATTAAATGTTTCTTTCACTAAATCAACTTGGCGTTTCACATCATTGAACACGCTATTGCGCGGCACACCCACCAAACAATGCAACTGTGCCATCGTGGAGAGCGCGCTCACGCTTCCATAAATATCTGGCATGGCAGAACCCACGAGCAACGAACGTGCTTGCCGCCCCAACTTCACAAATGGACCATAGAGCATTCGATCCTTGCGACTCACACGGTCACGATCTGCCCCGACAACTGCGACCCCCAAGTCTGAGATCGACAAAGACAACCCTTCTTTTTGGCATGAAGCCATGACATTGGATTCAATTTTTGGCGGAGCGATAAATGGTCGAGCTTGGATCTTTTTTAAATTGTCCAATCTCTCTGGGTGATTAAACAACTCCAATACATATTGACGAACCCGCAGAGTGGCGATCATCATCTCTGGCGAGAGCATCATTGTTTGCGTGCAACTTAAAAAATCAAATGGAGTATGCAACAACCCTTGATTTGGATATGAACGGATTTCATCACCGCTTTCATGAAACCAAAATTGCAAGTAGTCAGAGATATTTTTTTCAAATGGAGCAAGTTTTGTAGTGATATACGTTTCCCAAACAGGATCACGAAAGGAAGCAAATGGAGGAAGGGTTAGATGTGTGGATGATGTTCGCACGAGTCTAGAGTGTAACAAAGCGAGCATGAAAATCTAGTGGGAATATGAGTGTATACAGACCCAGAAAACAACCTGCTATTGTGTGTTTGGCAGATTATTTCTGGTTTTTGTCGATACGTGAGGTTACTTCATCATCATCGAACATGATTTACAGTCGTTCTTGTGTGTGAAAATCAAGTACACAGCTCCAAGTCCAACCAACACGTAAATGATTTGCTCCACCATTGGCCATGCACCAAAAATCCAGTGGACGAGATTGATGTTGGCGATACCAACCAATCCCCAGTTCAAGCCACCGACGATCACGAGCAAGAAACTCAATGCGTGAAGCCAAAACATACCTCCCATATCCATACTCTTATCCATTTTCTTTGCTTTTGGCATTTTTTCTCACCCCCTCTCAGGAATTTATCAGTCTCTATTCACTGTGAATGAATAAAGAGAAGATGTCAATCAAAGAAAAGACGAAGAAGAAGCTCGTCTGCTATGATACATTCATGAATTTCAAAGAATATCTTCGTCCAGGAAAAGGTGCAACAGACATCACACCTCTTTTGAGAGATGGCAAGGCTTTTCATGCACTCATTGAAGCAATGATTGCTCGTTCCCCCAAGGACATCGATCTTGTCGCGTGCACGGAAGGGCGTGGATTTATTTTAGGTTCAGCTATCGCGTACTGTTTACATGTGGGAATTGTCCCCTTGCGTTATCCTGGAAAATTAAAAAATGCAACATACAGCAAAACCTATATAGACTACTCCCAAAAAGAAAAAACGTTGGAAATCCATCAAGATGCAATAACCAAAAAACAAAAAGTTCTCATTGTTGATGATTGGGTAGAGACAGGAGCAACTGTAAAAGCTTGCATTTATCTTGTTGAACAATGTGGTGGTATAGTAAGTGGAATTTTAACTTTTATCGATGACACAAGTGAAGCCACTAAGCAAGAATTGTCAATGTATGGCTACTCTTTTATTGAACATGCAGACCATAATGACGCTTTTCAAGTTCCTGTGAACTAACGGTTATTTCTTCTTCACCTTCTGCCCACTGGCGGTATCTTCCACACTCCACCCAAACCTAGCGATCTCATCGCGTAGAGTATCGGACTTGGCAAAATCTTTTGCATCGCGTGCGGCTTGGCGCATATCAACCAGTTGTCGGACACCGGAAGGAATATGCTCGTGCTTGCTCTCATACGCAGCAACGTTTTCGCGCAGTTTCAGTCCCAGCACCGTATCAAACTCCATAATGAGCTCGTACTTGTCCCCACCTGGGATATTGCTCTTCAGCACTTCCCAAAAGACACTCATCGCTTCTGGTGTATGTAAATCTTCTTCCAGTAAACTGAAAAATTTCGTGCGATACTCATTCACTTTTTGTAACTTTTCATCAGAAAGGATGGTGCGATCGGATTCCTGATGTGCAGTAGACAGCGAAGCGACCAGTTTTTCATACGCGGTTTGGGTTGCTGCGATATTTTCCCACGTGAAATTCAATTCACTGCGATAATGGGCTCCCATAAACATGAGCTTGAGTGCCATTGGGGAAAACCCTTTGGAAACAATGTCATCCACCGTGTAAAAATTGCCAAGTGATTTACTCATTTTTTCACCGTTCACGCGCAAGAAATTGTGGTGCACCCAATATTTGACAAATGGATGTTTGCCAGTCGCAGCTTCCGATTGCGCGATCTCATTGGTATGATGAATTGGGATATGATCGATGCCTCCCGTGTGAATATCAAAGTGTTCACCCAAGTACTTCATGCTCATCGCCGAGCATTCAATATGCCAACCAGGGAAACCCTTTCCCCACGGGCTCTCCCATTCCATCTGACGGTGTTCTTTCTCTGGTGAAAACTTCCAGAGTGCAAAGTCGGTGGGATGTTTTTTCCCTTCCACCATCTCTACCCGTGCGCCAGCTTTCAAATGCTCGGGATCAAGACGTGACAATTCACCGTAGCCAGGGAATTTACTTGTATCAAAGTACACACCATCACCAATCACGTACGTGAAACCTTTCTGCTCCAACGTTTGCACTAAGGCAATCTGTTCAGCAATATGATCGGTGGCCTTGCAAGAGACATCTGGGTGATTTACAGCCATCGCATCAATCGATTTCCAAAAGAAAGCTTCAAATTCCTTAGCCAACTCCCACACAGTTTTTCCATACTTTTTCGCGCCTTTTTCCATCTTGTCTTCACCCACATCATCGTCAGAAACGAGGTGACCAACATCCGTAATATTCATGACATGTGTGACAGCAAACCCCGCATGTTTAAGTGTGCGAATGAGCACATCATCCATCGTGTATTTGCGCATATGGCCAATATGAGCATAGTCATAGACCGTCGGGCCACAGGCATATAGACCAATCTTGCCAGAGACAAAGGGTTGAACGTCTTCAATCGAGCGTGAAAGTGTGTTGTAGAGTTTCATATATTTTTATGATTCATCTTTATTAAAAAGCTGAGCAAACGGCGATTCTCCTATGTAAAATTCTTTTCCAAGTAGTGTTGGATCTATTGTAGACAATGTAATAACACAACGTAACCATGGCAGTACCAATACTTTGTTCATTTGTCTTACGGCTGCTTCTGTCTGCCCCATTACTTGAACTTGAATTCCATAGGGGATTTCCAAAAATCCTGTATGTGAGCCATCATCTTTCAATCCTGTCGGCACAGACAACACCTGTTCTCCTGCTAATGTATATAGTGTTCCTAACTCAACCGCCATATTATGTCCTTTCTACAAAAAAATCCGCCACTTGGACGGATTATAAAGCACCACACACTCCATCCAAGGTTCGCTTAGATGAATGGACAACAACTATTGTTGATTGCTAATTTCATAACAACGTTGAGTATAACAATAAAATCAAAAATTGGAAAGTAAAAAAATTCCTCCCTGCCCTCCCCTTGCAAAGGGGAGGAGGATTCAACAAACAACGCCAACTTCCATTAAAAAGGGGCGGCGTTAAATTTATCCCTACGCATTTCTTCTAGCCTGCGCCAACTCGCTTTTCCGCATTGGCACTATCTTTCGCCATCTGAACTGCCATTTGCTCTTTCTTTGATTTTTTAATCTGTTCTATTTCAAACCTCTTTTGTTGTTCTTGCTGCACTACTTGTGCTTTTTTTTGCGCTTCCACTTGTTTTTTCTGTTCGTAGTAAGCTTGGGATTGATCGTTTACCTGCTTGAGAAGGCGGACATGTTCGGTCTTTTGAAACTCCTCATCATCTTTCATTTTCTGCTGAACCGCTTGCATGTTGGCTTGAGATTGTCCTTGCTCTTCACTTGATTTTTTTTCGCTAGAACTATCAGAGGCCGGGGCACTTCCCAACAATTCTTCCAAGATATCTAATGGAGTCTTGGCGATCTGCTGGGCGCTTGTTTTCACAGCACTCGCGGCAGTATCAGCGATATTTGAAGCCAAATCGCCAGCAGCTTGTCCTACAGACTGAAGTACACCCATACATTGAGGGTAAAGGGTTTAGGGTAAAGGGTCAAGAGTAATCTAACTTGTCATTCTGAGACTTCTCTGCTGCGCAGAGAAAAGCGAAGAATCTTCTAGTCACGTCATGTAGCGCCTATTACTCTTCAAAAAGCATTATATTTTCTTTAAGAAGATCCTTCACTTGTCCTGCCTTCGGCATGACATTTCAGGATGACAAAAAAATTGTTTTCACTTTTCCTCTCTTTTTTCTTTTTCCTTGGATAAAAGCTCTTTCATTTTTGTCGTCGCACCAAAAAATGCTTTATAAAATGTCTCTCCACTTTCGCGTACGGCAATGCGCTTTTGATTGATATCACCGACAAGCTCAACTTCTGCGTCACTCGCCACTCCTTTGCGATTGCGGTCAACATTCACATTGATACAGATTTTTGAAAGGCCCAGAGAAGTAAATTTTTGGAGAGAAGAAAGTTTTCGCTCAACAAATGTTTTGAAGCCATCCGTGAGTTCTAGGTTTTTTGAAGAAAAAATAAGTTGCATGAGTAATTCTCCTTTTTTGTTGATTATTGTTCATTGGATGTGGGATGTTTACATCATTTTCCTCCTTTCTATGAACTCGCCGTGCAGGTGGTTCACATCGCTCTTCTTCCTTCGATCGCACGCGCGACCGTCACCCCATCTGCGTACTCGATATCAGCACCGATGGGTAATCCATGACCAATACGCGTAATGGTAAGCTCTTTGCCAGCATCGCGAACCATCTGCGTGATGTAAAGCGCGGTCGCCTCTCCTTCCATCGTGGGGTTGGTGGCCAAAATAAGCTCTCTGACACCTTCCAATCGCTTCATAATGTCACGCAAGTACAATTGATCCGGACCAATATTATTCAGTGGCGAGATAGCCCCATGGAGCACATGGTACACACCCTGATACGTATCACTCCGTTCGATGGCTAACACATCCAAGGGCTGCTCCACCACACAGATGATACTGCCATCACGCGTCTCATCGGCACAAATCTCACATGGATCACTTTCTCCAATATGATGACACTGTGAACAAATCTTTGTTTGTTTTTTTAAATTGATCAGGACATCTGCAAAATGGTCCAACTCACTTTGCGGATTGTGCAACAGATAAAAAGCAAGGCGCTGCGCTGACTTGGGTCCAATTCCTGGAAGTTTTTCAAATTGTTCAATGGTGGCACGGACAGAACGAGGAAGTCGCATAGGATATACCAATATATTTGATGGTCAACGAACTTGGCATATCGTGAATCGAACTTTTTCTGGTTCACGATAGAATTGTCCCCACACTACCACAAAACAAGAAGAGTGACTAGCTTAATTTGAATATTTAGAGAGAAAAGATATCTGATCTATCAAAAAATCAAGACGATGTTGATCATCAGGCTTCAGAGGCCAACCTTGGTATTTTCTCTTTTCCAGAAGGGCCTGAATTTCTTCTCGATATTGTGATATAAGCTGTGTAGTTGTCATTAGCTGATTGTAACAAACACAATACTTTTCTTTTTCCCTTGCCCCTTTATCCATAACCCTGCTATCATGAAGTGTATGAGTCTGCCCTTTTCTCATCACGCTGATCAACATCTCGGAAGTACGACCAAACAAATTCTCTCTTTGCTTGAGGCAAAACTTCCCGTACCTACTGGATTTATCGTCTCTCCGCAAACATTTGATGCTTTTATTAAACATAACTTTCTTGAGACAAAAATTCATCATTTGATCGAGCGATGCAACTTCACTGACCTGTCAGATGTCAAACGAGTCAGCACATCGATTCAACAATTGATTCTCTCTAGCGAAATTCCACAAGAAGTGGCAAACGAACTCCTTTCCTTTGTGGCACACCTCAATGGAAGCGTCATGTTGACTGCAAGCCCTCTTTTTCCTTCCCAATCGCAAGAGGAATTGAAACATACACAACGTCTCTTTGGCATTAGTGGAGAGGCCAACATCTTGATAGCATTGCGGCACATGTGGGCCAGTTTATTCAGTAGCGAACTATTATATTTTTTCCACTTGCGTTGCAATGACTCTTTTCCATCCATGAGCGTATGTATCCAACATTTTCCGAAGCTACAAATCTCCGGAACATTGGTAACGACTGACGCAGGGGCGGGAAAACATATTTGTCGTGTGGAAGCAGTCTTCGGAGCAGGGGCTCTGATTGGACATCTCCAAGGATCAGATACGTACGTCGTGAACAAACAAACTGACACGGAAGAAAAAGCAGCACTTCATCCTCAACTTATTGAATATCACATCAAGGATGGGGAGCCAATCATCGACCACATCGCTGAGAATATTCAAGAACGACGGAAACTTTCTGCCGGACAAATCAAGAAGATCAGCCTACTTGCCAAGAATCTTCAGCATCACTTGTTCTTTCCCCAAGAGGCAGTCTGGATCGCTGATCAGAATGATGTCTACTTAATCTCAACCGCTGCGATCTCTCATGCACCCATCCAACAAGTCGAGGCGCAAGAAAAGACATCACAGAAACCACTCCTCCATGGAACAGCAATCTCTCCGGGCATAATTACCGGTAAAATTCGCCATGTGCATACCCGACAAGAAAGCCTCTTGGTTCGTCCGGGAGAAATCGCTATCGCAGCATCGTTTAGTAGTATCGATAAAGATGCCTACAAACACTTGCGGGGTCTCATCATCGAGCATGATATTCCCGAACACGATGGCATTGCTCAAGCTACTCGACATGGTGTGACCACGCTCATTGCAGCCACAGACGCTTCTACCATCTTGAAAGAAGGCGCATTTGTTACCATCCACTCTCCAAGTGGAAATGTCTATGCCGGAGGAGCACCTGCACAATCGCGTATGAGCCCCGTCTCTTCTCAACCCATCATTCGGAGTGTCACGAAGGTGGGAGTGCAACTATCTTTGACACAAATTTCATCCAACACTCCAGTTATCAACGGACATATGTACTGTACGGGCAACGAAATCATTAAAAAATTTGGTGTTCATCCATTAAAACTTTTACATGAACATAAAGAGAGACTTCTTCACAAAACACTTCTCCAACCGTTGGAAAAAATCTTGAAACAAACTACAGATACTTCACTCCTCTATCGATTTGCAGATTTAACGACTCACGAGTACCGGACGCTCCTTGGTGGAAGTGATTTTGAAACAATGCGCGAAGAAAATCCCGCCCTTGGGTATCACGGGAGTGTGCGACTTTTAGATATTCCCGATCTCATGCATGCAGAACTTGAAGTCATCGAGGAACTTCGACGTCGACCGTATGGAAAACGTCTTTCTCTTGTCTTTCCATCTCTTCGAACAGCATATGAAGTAGAACGGTGGCATACTGTACTTGCGGCGCACCATATCGAACGCAGTGCAAGTCTGCGCTTTGTCGCCGATATTTCTCTTCCCTCTTGCATGGGACAATTGGAAGAGATCGTTGGCTACGGAGTTGACGCACTGTTCTTGAACCTTGATACATTCGCGACATTTTTCTTTGGGGCCGATCACTTCGAAACACTGCGATATGAAGAACCAGATATTGTAGCTCCACTTTGCAAAGCACTCATGCATGTACTTACACAGTGCCATGACCTTGGTATCCAATTAATTCTTACAGGGAAGTTGGCACTCAACGAAGACTGTTTGCAGCTTGCTGTTTCGCATGGAGTCAATGAGATTATTGTACCGGTGAGCGCACTTGCACAAATCAGGGAACGACTTGTATCATTGGAGGCAGAAAGAATTCAAGCACATGTCTAAGATTACTCAATTATTAGCCCGAGAAATTCTTGATTCACGCGGATACCCTACCGTAGAAGTGTTTATCGCACTCGACACGGGAGAAATGGTAACGGCTAGCGCACCGGGTGGAACATCGACCGGCAAACATGAAGCCATTGAAATTCGTGACGGTGACATGGCGCGCATGGGTGGACGCGGTGTCAAAAAAGCAGTGGCCGCTATCAATGACGTGATCCGCCCTATGCTCATCGGTCAGGACCCAACCAGGCAAACAGGTGCAGATCAAATTTTATTTAATCTTGACGGTACGCCAAATAAAAGCAAGCTCGGAGCCAACGCAATTCTTCCAGTCTCCACTGCTGTATGCAAGGCTGGAGCAGCTTGTGTACGCATGCCTATGTATCGATACCTCAAAGAAAAATATGGTTTGACTCAAAATCTAAAAGTACCAACTCCCATCTTTAACTTGATTAATGGTGGGGCACATGGAGCTGGAAATTTGGATTTCCAAGAATTTCACGTTATTCCCACTACGAATAAACCATTCAATGCCGCTCTGCAGCTCGGCGTGGAAATGTTTATGGCACTGGAACAAGTGCTCATCAGTAAAAACGCTATCCACAGCGTGGGTGTAGAAGGTGGCTTTGCCCCCAATCTGTTCACCAATCTTGATGCGCTCGAACTTCTCATGGAAGCGATGAAACGTACTCCGTATGCATTTGGCCAAGATTTGTTTTTTGGATTGGATGTCGCCGCAAATAGCATTTTCAAAAATGGAAAGTACGTCATCCGTGATCGACAACAACCCTTTAGTGCCAAAGAGCTCACCGACTATTACAAGGATTTAAATCAAAAATATCATATCTTTTCACTTGAAGATCCATTTGCAGAAGATGATTGGGGAGCTTGGAAAGAATTAACAGCAGAACTTTCTGACCACGTTGTGATTGTGGGGGATGATCTACTGACGACAAATAAAGAACGCTTGGAAAAAGCAGTCAAAGAGAAGTCATGTACGGCTATTTTAGTAAAACCCAACCAAATTGGGACAATCAGTGAGACAGTCGAAGTAGTAAAAATTGCGAAGGACGCAAATTTCCAAGTCATCGTTTCACATCGGTCTGGTGAGACAAATGACGACTTCATCGCGGACTTTGCCGTGGGCATGGGCGCACAGTATACAAAATTTGGGGCGCCTATTCGTGGAGAGCGTGTTGCGAAATATAACCGTTTGTTGCAGATTGAAAGTGAGCTAACACCTATTGTCTCACCCACAACTCCACTTCCAGCACCGACACAATAATGTTTTCTCATGAGAATTTCAATCAAAATGGTTTTTAGTATTGAAAATTGAAAATTGTTCCTTGAAAATTACTTTATATGCCTCTTGATCCTGCTCCAAAGCCTGTCGTTCTCCTCATCTTTGACGGTTGGGGAATCGGTCCTGCCAATGCGGGTAATGCCATCACACAAGCAAATATTCCTAACTTCAGAAAATTTTCGGTTTCTTTTCCGCACACGCAACTTACAGCTTCCGGTGAAGCGGTCGGCCTTCCCCGCGGAGAAGACGGAAATACTGAAACGGGCCACTTGAATATTGGGGCTGGAAAAATTGTTTACCAGGATCTGCCTCGTATCAACATGAGTATTGCCGACGGAACATTTGAAACAAATCAGGTATTTCTACAAGCCTTCGATCAAGTCAAACGAAACAACTCAAAACTTCATCTCATGGGGCTGGTTGGCTCTGGAGGAGTCCACTCCAATATCAATCATTTGTACGCACTTCTATCAGCGGCCAAAAAAAATGGTCTGTCCGACAATGTCATCCTGCATCTTTTTACTGATGGACGTGACTCTCCACCCACAGCGGGTGTCTCCTTTATCACACAGATTCAACAACATATTGATTCTCTTCACGTGGGCATCATTGGTTCTGTCATGGGTCGATACTATGCAATGGACCGTGATAGAAGGTGGGATCGCACTCAGCTTGCGTACGATGCATTGACAGTGGGGACAGATTGCACCAACAGAAATCCTGCCGATATCGTCCAGGAGAGATACAATGCGGGTGAGACAGATGAGTTCATCAAACCTTTTAGTCTTTGTGATGCAAACGGTAAGCCACACCTGGTCAACGATAATGATGCTGTCATCTTTTTCAATTTCCGTATCGACCGTCCACGACAGCTGACCAAAGCATTTGTGCTTCCCAATTTTGAAAGTGGGATCGTCAGCGAAGGATTTGATCCGTACGCAATTAAGTATGAAGGCTCCCACATCCGTCCGAAGGGACCAACCCAAACGTTTCAACGCAAAAAAATAATAAAGAATCTCTTTTTTGTCACGATGACAGAATACGAGCGTGGCCTTCCTGCTTCAATCGCATTTCCACCCCAAACTGTGGACATGCCACTCGGTAGAGTCATATCAGAACAAAATTTGCACCAATTGCGCATGTGCGAAACAGAGAAGGAACGATTTGTGACGTACTACTTCAATGGACAGAGAGAAGATGCGTTTCCAAATGAAGATCGCATCATTATCCCTTCCAAAAAAGTCGCTACGTATGATCAAGCCCCCGAAATGAGCGCATATGAGATTACAACAACGCTCATCGAAAAAATCAACACCGACATGTATGCCTTGATCGTCGTCAACTTTGCTAATGCTGATATGGTAGGCCATACGGGTAATTTACAGGCAGGCATCAAAGCCTGTGAAATTCTTGATGAGTGTCTAGGAAAAATTGTAGCAGCTGTCAATGTAAAAAATGGCGTTGTCTTGGTCACAGCAGATCACGGCAACGCAGAAGAGATGATCAATAATGAAACGGGTGAAATTGATACCGAACATTCGACGTACCCCGTTCCACTCCTCATCATTAGCAACCGCTATCAAAACCAAGGGCGGATGCTTCCGTCTGGGATTCTTGCAGATATTGCTCCCACAATTCTATCGATCATGGGAATTTCAAAACCCACCAGTATGACCGGAAGAGCCTTAATATAAATATCTCTTCCTTGTCATCCTCGAGGAGGCAATCCCGACGAAGGCGGAATGTACCTGCATCGGGGATCTGCTTAAAATGTCTTGGTAACTACAAGAAAGATCCCTGATAAGGCTGATCACTAACGTGATTGCCTTTACAGGGATGACAAAATGGACTTGACCCTTTCCCATTTCCCCTCTACCCTTAACATATGCTCGCTTCTCTCCTTACACCACGCTCGATTGCGGTTGTCGGTGTTTCAGTTGAACCACACAAGGTGGGACACCAAGTGTTTGTAAACTTGTCTTCGTTTACAGGCAAAGTATATCCTATCAATCCTAAACATAAAAAAATCTTGGGTCATACCTGTTACGACAGTGTGCTTTCTCTCCCAGACGCTGTCGATCTGGTTGTCATCGTCACACCCATGCAAACTGTTGAACCTATCGTCGATGAATGCATTGATAAAAAAGTAGGTGCTCTCATCATCATCACGGCAGGATTTGCAGAAACAAGCGAAAATGGCAAACTCATCCAAGCACGGATCGCCCAAAAATGTGCGACACATGATATTGAACTCTTGGGACCAAATACACTGGGTGCAGTCAATCCATACGCAAAGATGAATGCGAGTTTTTCAGCAGGAGGTATTGAAGAAGGATCGATTGGTCTTATCAGCCAATCGGGAGCCATGCTCACGACAATTTTTGCTGAGTTTCAAAGTCGAGGTGTGGGATGTTCATTTGCGCTTTCACTTGGTAACAAAGCTGGGGTTAGCGAGAACGAAGCGCTCGAATACGCGCTCAATGATGAACATACGAAACTCATTGCTGTCTATCTCGAATCACTCGCCAATCCACGCGAATTTTTCGCCTTTACCAAAAAAGTCAGCCAAAAGAAACCCATTATTGTTCTGAAGGGTGGAACTACCAGTGCGGGACAAACAGCCTCACTTTCGCACACCGCTGCCCTGGCCACTGACATCGCTCTCTTACAAGCGGCGTCCGCACAAATGGGATTTGTGGTCGTTGAGACAATTGAGCAGTTTTTTGAAACAACTTTTTTTGTGGATCAATTACTCTCTCCCCATGCCCGAGGGGGAGACGTCAAGCACAGCATGACAGAAGGGGTGGGAGATGGTAAGCATCACGAAAAGACTTCTTCAACAGCGATATCGCTTCCTTCCAACCTGATGATTCTCACCAACGCTGGTGGCCCAGGGGTCAACTCTGTTGACCTTGCCAGTATGTATTCCATTCCCCTAGCTACTTGGTCTTCCTCTAGCATCGAGCGTTTTTCACGTGAAATCCCTAGGGTCAAACCAGCCAACCCAACAGACCTTTTAGGCGATGCGCAAGTTGTAGATATTCAGGCCGCACTTGAAATTGCGCAGCTCGACAAAGGAATTGAAAGTCTTTTACTTATTATTACGCCACAAGCAGTTACAGACATTCCAGGGATCACCAAACTACTCATTGAAAAATATGGAAGTCATCACGAAAGATCAACTCGAAAACCCATCATCGCTTCGCTCATGGGGGGAGAAATGGAGCACAAATATGTGCAGGAACTACGTGATCATCACATCACAGTCAGCGAGTATGCCAACGAAGGCATTGAGATTTTTGGATGGGTCAACCACATGCGGCGGGCACAGGAAATTGATCGAAGTGCCGTCCTCATGAAACAATTGGAAAAAGCTTTGCAAGGCAATACGCAATCAAAAATTCAAGAACGTTGTCATTTCCCACTACAAACTGGAGAGCTCGAAGAAGTGTACATTTTGCTTGAAAATTACGGCTTTACTCTCCCACGCGCTGCCATTGCCAAAAGTATGAGTGACATTGATACAATGGGTCAGTTCCCGCCCGATGATGTTTTCCCTCTCATCGCCAAAACTGCCAATATGAAGTTGAAACATAAAGCGTTGGTGGGTGGCATTGTCAAAGATATTTTCTCGATTGTTCAAGCCCGCAGTGCCTACAAGCAGTTGACCAAATTTGGGAACCGCGTTCTGTTTCAAGAAGTGATTGAAAATGGAGTTGAAGCAATTATTGGTGGAAAACGTGACGCTCAATTTGGTCCATTTATCGCGGTGGGAATGGGCGGAAGTTTAACCAACGTGTTATCCGACCGTCAGTATATTTTCTTGCCTGCCAGCCAGCGAGAAATCCGTGCAGCTTGCGCGCGCACAAAGCTCTTTACACAACTGCAACCACAGCAGAAAGAACAAACAATTCTTGCAGTAGAACGGTTTGCACGCCTGTTTAATGAACATCCAGAAATCGAGGAATTGGAAATCAATCCATTGTTGTTGGTCGCAGATAAGGCGTATGTGGCTGATGTGAAGGTGACACTTTTCCCTAAAATTGATAGCCCTTTGTCATCCTGAGACATCCCGCCTTAGCGGGATAAGCGAAGGATCTTCTATTCGTTAGAAATGAGTTTAACGTCACATTACTACTTTGATATACTTCATGTATGAGTTGGCTCATCTTTAGCATCATCTCCATCCTTTTTACTGTAACGTATGGTCTTATCTCGAAAAGCATTCTTTCAAAGAATGAAAATTTTGATCCTATTCCCTACGCGTTTGTTCTCTTTACCTCGGTTTCTATTTACTCGTTTATCCTTTATTTTTTGCACCCTATTCAGGTATTCAATATTCAAGCTCTCGCAAATCCACAATTCCTACAATACTTTATTCCTGTTTGCCTTTTATATGCAGCAGCACCTTCCTTGTATTACAGAGTGCTTAAACATCTTCCTATTTCAGAGGTCACTATCTTGTATGCACTCACAGGTATCTACGCTCTTTTCTTTGGACTGGCGATTCACTCTGAACTTTTTTCACTCTTCCGTATTTTTGGTGCACTTTTTATTTTTGTCTCAGTGCTCCTCGTTTCGCTTCATGGGAAAAAAGCACGGTTTAATCGCTACTTTTGGATGATGGTAGTAGCAACCCTCTTGTATGCAATCGCCGCTATGATTGACAATAAAATTGTCGAGTCACATTTTATCGATACGACACTATATCAGGCACTTAACTTTGGAATTCCCGCCTTTATTTTATTATTACTCAATCCTCGTAATGCAAAAGATGTTTCAAAAATTATTAAAAACAAAACAACACTCATTCATACGTATGTAAATGGATTATTTTTCTTTTTCAGTTTCTTTTTTATTTTCAAAGCATACGAAGCAGGTGGTTATGCTTCACAAGTAAACCTAGTTCTCTCTACTGAAACAATCGTGACAGTTATTTTTGCCGCATTTTTCTTAAAAGAACGCAAATATCTCAATGTAAAAATCATTGCCGCTTTATTTGCAACACTTGGTGTGTATTTACTTTCACGATGACAATCCTTTTCAAGGATGCTACAGTATTCTCATGGTTTGTAACTGGAAAATCGCTGGGCGTGCCGGAGAAGGCATCTCTGCTGCTGGCTTCATGATGGGCAAAACCGCACAACGGCATGGGTTAAACATCTTTGAGTACAGTGAATATCCCTCGCTTATCCGTGGCGGACATACATCTTCGCAGGTACTCATGAGCGACCAACCGGTCAGTTGCCAACAAAAAGATGTGAGTATCATGGTTGCCCTCAATGAAGATAGTATTCGTCTGCATACCGAAGAATTCACAGCTGCTACAAAAATTTTACTCGATACTGACACTATCAAGATCGATTGGAGCAAATACCCCACTATCCAACAATCACAAGTGATTCATGTCCCATTCGCTAAGATCGCCCGTGATGCTACAGGGAAAAGTTTGGCCTCTGATATCGTCGCACTCGCTGTTAGCTGTAGTTTGATCGGCTTATCCAAAGATATTTTTGAACAAGTCGTCAAAGAGTTTTTTGAGAAAAAAGGTGAAGAAGTCGTCGCTGAAAATATCAAAGCGGCAGAGTCCGCCTTCGCGTTTGCCAATGAACAAAAATTAACGTCAACCACTCCCATACAACCAACCACAACGCAATCACTCTATATTTCAGGTGCGGAAGCAATCGGGCTTGGAGCACTTTCCGCCGGTGTGAAGTACTTTGCCGCGTATCCGATGACACCCACCTCTAATCTCATGCATTTCATGGCTGATGCACAAAATTACTATCCACTCATCGTCAAACATGCTGAAGATGAAATTTCGGCGATCAATCATGCGCTTGGAGCAAGTTTTACTGGCGTACGTGCGATGACAGGCACTGCAGGTGGTGGGTTTGCTCTCATGGTCGAGAGTGTCTCACTTGCTGGGGTTACAGAACTTCCCCTCG
>PSRQ01000027.1 GCA_003176165.1 Candidatus Cerribacteria bacterium 'Amazon FNV 2010 28 9' | reverse complement strand
GTTCTTAAGCCAACATCTTGTATCGCTTTCTTCCTTGCACTATAATGCTGAGTAGATTAGGAGGACTACTGTATATGAGCCAAGGACTTGCAGAAGCATACGACAAACAGACCGTTGCAGATGTATTTCTTCGCTACACACAAAACAGGAGATTGCTAGAAATTCTAGCCTCGTATATTGGCAATGGTTCAGAGGATTACCATATCGATGTTGGGTTTTCCGGTAGATTAGCATTGTTCTCATGTTTGGCGAGAGATCTCTGTGTGGTGAACCTCTCGCAGGCACAACTCGACCTCGGATTGAGCCTTCTTAAAGAACTTATAGCCTATTACGAGCAATATCGCGACATTCAGAATGATTCGAGTAAAACCCCGGCTAGCTTCGAACGAGCCTTGCCGGCAGGTTCAGCAGAAGACATTAAATCATTAGTAAACGAGCAGATTGAAATTATCGCGCGAACTGGAAAAACTCCTCGAGCTCCTCGAACTCTCAACGCCTACAGACAACTTTTTGAATTCAAAACTGAATCGTTAACTGACTCCACCTTTCACACTCTATCGATGATAGATGTCACTGTTCATATCAAAGACTTGGCGCCGATATTTCGTGAAATTAATCGCGTACTCATACCTGGTGGGGTAGCGATTGTGACCTTCTATGCACCAAGTTCTGATGCCGAAAGAGAAAACAACGCGACGAAATATGTTGATCAAATATTCTACGAGTTATGTGCAGAGTTTTCTGTTCCGTTTGGAATGATTTACGAAAAAGAAGGGGGAACTCTTTACCCCTCAAGGTTGTACCAGGAAATCGCAAAACGCCACTCAATCGACCTGGCCGAATCATTGACCAAGCAGCACTGGTTAGATTTGCCATTCTTTCAACTTCACACAGAAGAGGAGATCAACCACTTTATCCAACAAAGTGGCTTGCTTACAGATGCAATTGAAACCGTTCCAGGAGGCATGTTCCCTGCTTACCGCCGCGTGGCGATCGTAGAGAAACCGCGATGAGTGCACAGCACTGAGCAAGGGCGTTTTTCTTCTTTTTCTTTCCTACTTCTGGGTAGCAATAGCCGCACTCTCTCCCAAGAAGAGAGTGCGGTTGGGTGGAGGCGGCGACTATTAACTTATAAGCGCACATGCCGCATTTGAGGATTTCGCATATGTAGTTGTGGATCGATGGTCAACGCACGCTCGTATGCCTGCTGAGCTTCTGCGTAGCGGCCCAGCTTACGGAGTACTATACCCTTATGATACCAGAGGGTGACGATATAAAGGTTTATTTTCCCAGCTTGAGCTGCAGGAACTTTTCCCGAGGCTGCCTTGACCGCTCTTTCCTCCTCTTCTTGTTTTAAGGCAGTATCGAAGGTCTCCAACGCCTCCTCGTATTGTTTCTGGCTCAAATAAATTTTTCCCATATTGAGTCGAGCTTCAGTGATTAGCGGATCGACTTCCAAAGCAGCTCGGTAGTTAGCCAGCGCTTCAGCGAAACTACCCTTCCCCTCTAATGCTCTCGCTTTGCTGGAAAGAGCACTGGCGTCATGAGGAGCCAGTGCTAATGCGGCATCAAGAAAAACGATTGCTTCATCAAACTCATTTTGCTCGAGCAACCCTTTGCCCAAATTAATGAGTTCTTCCTTTGATTTAGGGGCTGGGAGCGAATTCTCGTTAGAAGGCGAAAGCAAGCCCAGTTCATTCAGAACATTGCGAAGCATCTCGCCAAGGTTGTTGCCAGTGACGAGCCGACGACTTAGCAGGACAGGAGACAATCGGCCGATATCGTCCGGCCTCGTTGGGCTGGCCTCGACCGGCAAAATGATGCGCGTTTTATCTTTTCCACTCAGAGAGACGGCCAGATCAATTTCATCCTTGATCCATCGATTGCGCGTTGCCTCCGGCGAAACCACAAGGATGAACACTGGCCTTTCGACGATTTCGCGGTGTATTGCTCTCATCCATTGATCGCCCCCAGCTAGCAACGTTCCGTTATACCAGACATCAACACCTGCATTCCGCAACGTCTTCACTAACTGGCGAGCAAAGTCATTGTCGCCAGTGCTGTGGCTTACGAAAATACGCATCGCTGCCATCGAAACATGCTCCTTTTCTCCGTGAGAACACTATAGCATAAGCATAAAGGATGGTAAATGGTCAGAGTAATGGTGCCTTGTGCTATACTGCTTTCGTCAACGGTTGTTTTTGATACCGAGCACCTGTACCACTTTTCTGTCAAAAATGAGGCCAGACAACCAAGACCACTTTTTTCTGCTACTGAAAAAATGGGGCCACCTGTCTGTTAAAAATCCACTTGCAGGCACTGCCCCAGGGGCGTCCCAAGCGGCCTCAACATCTTGAGTTGGTGGCTCATTTGATAGTATCAAAAGTGACCACAACGCTAAAAGTGGCCTACTTTTTTCATTAGCATTTTGATACTCAATGGCCCTACCAGTCTGTATCAAAAACAAACGGCTACATTCTTTTGAGGATAGGGAGTTTTGTGTCAATAATGGATAAGACAAGTGGTCTGCGAGTTTCCCCAGTTGAGCGAAATCCCATTACGAGTGGAAGACCGCCCTATGCTGGAGTACAGATTGGAAGTTTGGAAGAATTGCTTTTGATTCTACAGAAGGAAGGGTGGTCGGGCAACCCTTTTGTTGATGCACCGCGTGCGGATTTACGTGAAGCAATTATGTCCGACCTGGATTTACGCAGAGTGGATCTCTCTGGAGCTGATCTTAGAGGGGCCGATCTGACAAAGAGTAATCTAACAGGAGCTGATCTCTGTTTGGCAAACCTGAGCGGGGCTTTCATCAGCGAGGCAAACTTAACAGGGGCCGATTTGTTACAGGCAAACCTGAGCCACACCAGTCTCTTCGGTACCTTCCTCGATTCCGCTCATCTCCGTGGGGCAAACTTAGGGGGAGCCAACCTGGCCGAAGGCAATTTGAGCGCCGCGTGTCTAATAGGCGCGAAGATGGATGCTGAGACCAACTTGGCGGGTGCCAGGATCGATGATAAGACGCAAGTAAAGGAGGTGGTATGGAATGGTGTGTCGCTTGCTCAAGTTGAATGGCCTGATACGCTCGGTGAGGAGGACAGGGGGCAGATTCAGCTTTTGCACAGGAGAGACCGAATCAAAGCTTACCGCGAAGCGGCTCAGTCATACCGTGCTCTTGCCATTGCCCTGCGACAACAGGGTCTTCTAGAGCCAGCATCAAAGTTTCGTTTACGAGAGCAACGACTAGAACAACGCGCACGTTTTTTGCAAGGACCCCTCCACTGGCCTCAATGCCTTTTTTTTCAGACCCTCGATTTGGTTGCTGAATATGGGGAACGTCCGTTGCGCACTGTCATTATATATATTGTCGTGCTTTTCTTGTTTGCCGGTATCTATTACAAGGTTTCGCAGCCTACTAAATATCCCTTGCAGTGGATTGAGGCGTGCGTGCTGAGCGTCAGTTCTTTTCATGGTCGTGGTTTCTTCCCTACAACTCTGACGCTAGGGGATCCTCTTGCAATTACGGCAGCGGTGGAGGCAGTCATCGGTTTATTCATCGAGTTGATTTTTATTGCCGCGTTTACGCGACGTTTCTTGAATCCCTGAAAAATTTTACTTTAACCTGCTGCCAAAATTAATCTAGTATTCCCAGTTGTGTCTGTCTTCATTGCTGTAAGCACAGCCAGCCATGGAGAGCCGCTGATCGTAAATTAGAATCACAATCTACTAAGCGCGGCGATGGCCGACTGGAAGAAGGAGGAAGTAGTCGAACTAACGCTGGAGAAGACTAGTGATACAGTGCTACTGGTCAGTAGTACTGTATCACTAGCGAGTGCCCGCAATTCGACGTGGATTTATAACCAGGTCGCGATTGTCTCACTCTATGTTGGGAAGAATATGCCCCATCTTGTGCTTTTTAGTTGTCAGGTACCTTTGGCAAGCAGCGTTGGGAGGATCTATAAGTAGGGGCACGCGTGCGCTTATCTGAACGCCATACTCTTCAAGCCCCGCAACCTTCTTGGGGTTGTTCGTCATGAGCCGAATGGAATGCTCCTCGTTGAGGTCCTTGATGATTTCTGCGGCGGCGCGGTATTCTCGCAGATCGAGGGGAAAGCCAAGCAGGTGGAAAGCTTCGACCATATCAACATGCTGGTTGGCTTCCGTGTCAATTGCTTTGATCTTCTGGCCCATTCCCAGTCCGCGTCCCTCTTGATAGCTCAAGTAGATGAGAAGGAAGCTGGACTCTTGCGAACCAATCTGAAGCGCTTTTGTGAGCTGAGCCCCACAATCGCAAGAATTCACGCCGAAGGATTCCCCAAATAAGCATGGTGATTGTACTCTCACAAGAAGATCGTCTTGAGGGATCTCTCCTCTTGTTACGGCGAACGCAAAACTCCCAGTGACGTTATAGGAGATAACGTTGAAATCGCCAAATACGGTCGGGCGCACAAATTCTGCAAGCCGCTGAATGCTTGAGTATGTAGTGTGATCAGCCATGAATGTTCCTCCTCTTGCTCATGCGATGAATACAGCAGGTTCACCAAAATCCTTTAATAACGGGCGAGTGTGTGAACGGGGTAACCGTTCAATCTGGCACGTCCGCCCAGGCTTGTCAACTCAATCACAAATGTAGCTCCAACTACTTCTGCACCCAGCTTCTCTAACAAACTGATGGCAGCAGCAGCAGTACCTCCACTGGAGAGTACATCATCAATTACAACTACTTTTTGCCCAGCTTGCACTGCATCAATATGTAATTCGATGGTACTTGTTGCGTAAGACTGTGTATAGCTGGTAGCAATGGTCGGACGAGGCAGCTTACCGGCTCTGCGGATCGGGATAAAGCCGGCATTGAGCTGAAGTGCTAATGGCGTGCCAAAAATGAACCCTCGGGCCTCGATACCAGCAACATAGTCTACTACGGTTCCGCGGTATGCCCTAACAGATGCAGAAACTATCTGCTGAAAGACTGAAAACTCGCCAATCAATGGAGTAATGTCTCGAAAAAGAATGCCGGGAATGGGAACATCCGGAATAGTTTTTACACGAGATTTTATCAGATCTTCTAACGAAGTATCCCCATCCTCAATTTCCATTGAACTGCCTCCATCATGTCGAGGGTGCTGATGAGATTGGCCATCTCTCAAAACAGCCCTATGCAAGCCCGGCTGACGTCGCAAGCACGCTGGCCTTGTCGATTTGTTCCCAAGGAAGGTTCAAATCTGGTCGTCCAAAATGTCCATACGCCGCTGTTTGGCGATATATAGGGCGCCAGAGATCGAAATCGCGAATGATAGCGCCTGGGCGCAGGTCGAAATGTTCTCGTACGATCTCTGCAATACGCTCATCCGGAATGCGCCCCGTACCAAACGTCTCGATGCTGATCGAGAACGGTTCGGAGACACCAATAGCGTATGAGATCAGGATCTCACATCGATCTGCTAGTCCCGCTGCGACGATATTTTTAGCGACGTATCTGGCCGCGTAGGAAGCGGAGCGATCGACCTTTGTAGGATCCTTACCTGAAAAAGCACCCCCCCCATGACGGGCCATTCCACCGTATGTATCGACGATGATCTTACGGCCAGTTAGGCCTGCGTCAACTTCTGGGCCCCCGGCGTTGAAAGACCCTGATGTATTTATGCTTATCTGTGTATCTCCAAGTGCCCAGGTATGGTCGTTCATTTTTAGCGGCTTACCGGGCGTCAACAGATCCTCGGGAATAGCTTTACAGACAACTTCGGTGATGATAGCCTCTTGGGCTTCGTCCTTCATGAATGGCTTGCCACTGCTTAACTGGTGGATAACAGTTAGATTGTGTTGTGCTGCTATAAGCACTTTAGCAACTCGAACGGGATGACCATGAGCATATTCCACCGTCACTTGGGCTTTCCCATCCGGATACAGGAAGTCGAGGACCCCTTCCCTACGGACTTGCGACAAGCGACGGCACAGGGCGTGCGCCAGAGATATGGGAAGCGGCATCAGCTCGGCCGTCTCGTTACATGCGAAACCAACCATCATCCCCTGATCGCCAGCGCCCAGGCTATTCAATTTCTCTGTAGTCATGTGGCCCCGTGTCGAGATGTCATACGTTCCAACTCCCTGAGCGATCTCCCCATCCTGGGGCTTGAGCATCACTAGCACACCACACATTCGTCCATCAAAAAAACGGGTTGCATCAGTGTATCCAATATCACACAGCACTCCCCTGACAACGCGTTCAATATCGACGTGACATGTCTCAACGCCTGCCCCATTGCTCGTTGCTCTGACTGCGGTAACTTCGCCCATGACCATGACCATGCCACGAGTAATAGCCGTTTCACAAGCCACCCTCGCTTCTGGGTCGTGGCGTATATATTCATCGAGAACCGCGTCAGAGATTTGATCGCAGATTTTGTCGGCATGTCCTTCGGTGACCGACTCCGAGGTGAGGAAGTAGCATGATGACCGAGCGAACGATAGTATAGCTTTCCCTCCTTTGTTCTGAAACCAGCCCATGAAAAATCATGAACGAGTTTCCTCAGGTGATTTACAAGCTACTCTGAGAGCGAATGGCTTCCATGTATGCTGCCAGCGTCATGTAAGCGAAATAGGTGGTCCAAAGCTGAACCCGACCATTCGACCGCTCTGGCCAGCCGAGTCCAGGAATGTAGTGGTCTAATATATAGCGCATCGCACTCTCAACCCACGCCGCCTTGGGACTAATCTTCCCTTTGAGAAGAGCCGTCGTAGCCCATGTCGTAGCCTCTAGATTCGGGAGAGTAGGAGCGGGTTCCCAACTGCCATCATCCAACTGGGAATTGCGCAGGGCCTTAAGTCCTATCGTTGCTGTTGCAGTGCGCCCCATATAGAGGAGCAAGTAGGTACAATAGGCTGTTCCAATGGCATCGCTCGCCTGCTCAATCGCATATCCCCATCCAGTTGTAGTGGCCTTTGACTCTACGAAAGCCACTGCAATGGGAAGAACCGCTGCATTGACAAGGTAGTCCTCCAAACCTGGAATAAGGACACACTCACTTAAGGCGATGCAACTCCAACATGTATTAAAGGCTGCAGAAGGTCTATTTGCCAGCAAGCTAAATCCACCATCAGGATTCCCATGATATATGAGCCAATCGCGTCCCCATCTCATATTCTTAGTAAATGGCTCTGATGTCTGGAATCTCTTGGCATATTCTACAAAAGCGAGCATAGCGGTCGCTGTACCTGTTGATTCGCTCACCCTATCTTTGTACCATCCCCATCCACCATCAGAGGCTTCATTTCGATAGCCATTGTCTTCAATGCGCTGCGTCTGAGCGAGAAAATATAAACCACGGCGGATTCTCTCTTGATAGCGCTCCGCGTTGTGATGCAAGAGCCAATGGGTAATCTGTGCCGTCGTCCATACATTGCTAGTATAATATGCATCTGGGGGAGGTTGGGGTATAGACCAGCCACCATCATGAGGATTTTGCCAGCTAGCGACAAGGTCGGTGATATCAACTATAATCTGTTGAATTTCATTGGGATCAAGGGGCTTGTTAGGTTCTATCATGATCACCTCCATACGCCTATGAATCATTCATAAGTATATACTTATGGCATTACACTATAGCACCATCTTTGTACTTTTGTAAAGCCAAATTTCTTTGCGTCCTAAAATGGCATAAGATCGAAAAAATCTATATGCCTTCAAAGCGATGATTTATTTAGGCAAACAACAGATACTAGCTTTCTTGTAAATACAGACGTATGACCATGCTGAAAATAAAGTCGGCTGAGCATTCACCACGGACTTTCTCACGCCATTGATCTGATTTCAGGTCTCCTCTTGAGCGATATGCCAGTGGCCAGTATTACTGAACTCTGCCGAGCCTTTGAACAGGGCGTCATTATCACCTGGCGGACTACTGCTGGCACAAATGGAACAGCACCACCACGCTTTGACCTGGAAGAGTGTCAGCGCTTATTACGTGAGATGAAACAGAATCAAAGCAGTTGAACCAGATTGCCTGCCACCTATACAAGAGAGAGAACTCTACTGCTTGAGGGAAAATCGGGGATTTATGGGGGCTTATTTCGCTTGTTGAATACTGGTCTATGTTGCTGAATGAGCTTCTTTTCTTCTACGTAGAGTAACCTGTTTAGTTCCGTTCCCGAAGCCTCTGGATAAAGCCGTTGGAGAGGTGCGTAATAATATCCCCATTCTAACGACTTTGGCCGATTATTCATGATAAACAATCCCAAATCTTTGATAGGTACACAGGCATAAATATCCCAATAATAATGGTCAATGTCTAAATGCGAATAATAATCCTGATAATCGGTAAGCTCCTCACTCTTTGAACTCAAGAGTTCTATGGCCTGCTCTGGGTCCAGCCACTTTTCTCCATTAGCTGTGGCTATTCCCAAATGCTGATAGAGGCGTGTGACCAGACGGTGAGAAAGGCCGATGTAGAGCCAGTCGGTTGGATCATGGAAGGCATAGAGACAATGAGTCAGCGTTGTCTCATCAAGGGATAAGGCTTCTTTAAGAGTGATCTTCGTCCAGGGGAAAGGATCGTTTTCCTGAGTCATCCTCTGCGTGCTCATCCGATCTGGAGTCCAATCGTTGGCTTGCGGCTCTTGGCTTCCAACTGGCTCTGATTTTTCGGGGAGAGCACAGAACTCCCTAACTCCTCTCCTCTCTGGGAGTTTTTTGCTACCATCATTCTTCCCACCAACGCCGCTCAAGAAAGGGAAAGCAATAGGTGTAGAGTTCCCCCTGTCGTTCTTGTGGAGGGTTGCGCCTGAGATGTTCAACAAGAGGGATCACGGCTGGTGGTGCATGTTGTACTAATGCTGCAAGACGGTCAAAGATATTGCTCGGTGGATCTTCGTCCACTTTCTCAACCCAGTTCACCTGAATTTCATAGACAAGGCAAGCTGTAAGTTTGGAAACTCTGG
>PSRQ01000041.1 GCA_003176165.1 Candidatus Cerribacteria bacterium 'Amazon FNV 2010 28 9' | reverse complement strand
AGCCGGAACAAGTAGAAAAGTGCGGTCTATCCGCCAATGTGAATAGTCCATGGATTCATGGTCGCCTGTTTCAAATGGATCCGAACGCAGATTAAATATTTTTGGCAAGCGCAGAGGCACGAATGGTTCCTGCCAAACGTCAAACCATCCGGTCGCTGTTCGGCAAAGTGTATCACTCCGCGTGTGCCGTATTTCTTTCTCATTACCGAGTCCTTAAAATAATCAACATTCTCTGGCTCTTCTTCTGCATTAAGATGATAAAGCGACCCATAAAACTCATCGAAACCATGAGCTGTTGGCAAATGTTCATCAAGATCCCAAGATGATTTTTGCCGAACTGGCCAGTCACGTAACCCAGCGAATTTGTGCAATTCAGCAATCGTAACATCTCTTGCTTGGAGACCTTCTTTAGCACCCGGCAAGCCAACCTTTAGAAGACCGGTGCGGAATCCAACCTGACCGGTGATGAAACATGCCCGTCCTGCGGTGCAGCTTTGTTACCAGTCCGTAAATAATGCATCTTCTCTTGCAATGCGATCTATGTGAGGAGTTTTATAACCCATCATTCTCAGATTGTAAGCACTCACGTTCCAATAGCCAATATCGTCACCCCAGATGATAAGAAAGTTTGGCCTCTTTGCTTGCGCAATGGCCATCGTTATATTCAACATGGTGAAGATAACAGTTAGCGTGAATGACGTGGCCTTGCTAATGCTTTGTGGCTTTCTGTTCATAACGTTGTTTTCGTTTTTTGCTTGAGTTAGTCACGACGATTGGATTGTTGCATGCAGGTTCAAAAAATATCTTTTACGCATCGAAAGCCTACATGGTTACTTGCTGACCTATATTCACCCTTGCCGCGGGTGCCCATCATGTAGCGGGTGCAATACTGATCAGTACATAAAAAAGAACCTCCTCGTTGAACCTTCTTTTTTTGGTCCGGTTCAGCGGGATCATATGAATCTGAAGGTCCCTTCGGATTTTCTGAGATCTTCCCGGCCAGGCTTTCGTAGTAATCCTGCCTGTACCAATCGCTACACCATTCCCATACATTTCCTGCAACATCGTAGAGTCCGTAAGCGTTCGCCGGAAATTGTTTTACAGGTGCTATACCTGCAAAGCCATCGGAGCCAATATCATACTCAGGAAATTTGCCTTGGTAAGTATTCGCCATCCATTTTCCGTTCGGCCTAAGTTGATTACCCCAAGCATACAGCTCTCCTGCCTTTCCGCCTCTTGCAGCGAACTCCCATTCGGCTTCAGTGGGTAGTCTTTTTCCAGCCCATTTTGCATACGCGGCGGCATCTTCCCACGCAACATGTACAACAGGATAGTCATCTTTTCCTGCAATGTCGCTGAGAGGGCCCTGTGGATGCTTCCAATCCGCTCCGTGTATATAGTTCCACCATTGGTAATGATCATTGAGATCAGCGACAGCGGTTGGAGTAAAAACAACTGAGCCTGCAACGAGGTTTGCGTCTGGAGCATTGGGAAACTCCTCTTTAGTTGGTTTCGTTTCGGCTATTGTTATGTATCCAGTTGCTTTTACAAAAGCGGCAAATTCTCCATTAGTTACTTCTGTCGCATCGATAAAGAATCCGTTGACTCGAACTCGATGAACCGGCCTCGCATCATCCATTGATTCATGACCACCTTCACTCATTCGAAGTGGATTGATAGCGCCCATGCTAAATTCGCCGCCCGGTATCCATACCATGCCTGGCGGCATCGCAGCTGGGACCTTCTGTTGGTTGATTATTGTTTTTTTAAATTCACTGCCTCCTCCTTTCATATACAAAGTGCTATCGATTACTGTTAAACCATTGGGCGTACAGGAAATAGCTGCATCAACCTTACTGCGGCCAGAATCGCTGCTCGTAATGTTTGTAACGTGGTCACTGCACGAACCTAAAATGTTAGGGATACCGCACACTATAAGGCTAAAAAAGATTGCGGGAGGCAGTCGATCTATCTTTTTCATCTACTTTATAAATGCATTTTTTCGGTGCGAGCATCGCCCCCCACCGCTTATCAAAATTGAAAATAACGATTAGAGGGATTTAATATATGTTCATTTTACTGTTAAACTACCGGATTTGATCTTTGTCAAACAAGAGGTTGCCGCCCCATGCTCAATCTCGTGGATTAGTTCATTTCAAGCACCCTGTTTTGTTGCGGGCGCAGGTCAATTGACCTTTATCATGCCGATAGCAGATTAGACAATTTATATGACAGAAACCCTATGGCCTTCCAAATTATTTGAGATTATATCACTCATAGTTGACGGCACATTCTAGATCCCGATCGTTTTTTGGATAAGTGACAGTCTACTCTTTCTCGATGTGAAACTGTATTTCAAAAAATTTCGGGATGACATAGAGTTTTTTTAGCGGTTATGACGTAAATCATAGCATCTTTTGATTAGCCTCATTTGTAATTGTGATGAGAAATTTCATTTTTGTTGAGAATTAATTAAGCCCATTTCTAAAATAAAACATATGAAGAAGGTATTCATCGCAATCATAGCAATGCTCTTAACTTGTTCGCTGTTCGCACAAGAGAAGGCCGGTAAGAAAGATACCACACAACACGAACTAATTTACACTTGCCCCAAACATCCGGATGTAGTATCCAATAAACCTGGGAAATGCCCCAAATGCGGAATGGATCTGAACCTATCCAGCAAAGAGGAAATGAAGATGCTGGTCTCGAAAACATATAGCTGTCCTGTACATAAAGAAATAACGAGTCATGATCCTGGAAAATGCCCACAATGCGGGAGAAAATTAAACCTTTCGCCAAAGGAACAAATGAAAGCTGAAGCAACAAAGATCTATACGTGCCCCATGCATCCGGATGTCGCTTTGGATAAAGACGGCAAATGCCCTAAGTGTGGAATGGCACTCGTGGAAAAGAAATCGCAATGAGTGCATTGAATAAGTAGCTGAACGTGTTTATTAAGCAGTAAAAAGACGTATTCTTATTGAATCATCATCTAAAAGAGTTTTTGAAGTCCTTGATGATTTAAGCACTACGGGGATGCACCCGATTTGTACCGTTTGTACCTCAAAAACATAACCATTTTCATTATTGGTGCCGCTTACTTTGAAGGAGAGAATGTAACTCACCACTTATGCAGGAAAACGAAAACGTGCAAACTGTACGGAAGCAGGCTACGTAAAAGGGAAAAAGATTTTTATTCTTCTCTTGTGGAATTTCCCACCGCTACCTTTAAACTTGACGTTGGAGAAAATGTTACCGTGATCTAGTGGCACTTCGGCTATACGCGTAAGGATTCAGGCGTTCGAAATTCTAGCTAGTTTTCGTACAAGAATGGAAAAACAATAAGATTATCAGAGAGCACGTCTTCCACGGAAGTTAATGCGGGTCATGACGAGGATAATTGTCGGAACTGATCTGCATCATAGTTTATTTATTGGATGATTGAGAGTTTTGCATATCCAAATCAATTGTATATGCATCAGACAATTTCTTCAGGACCATTTGAAAATGTCCTGGTGTCCCCTGGTTATATTGGAACACGATCGAGAGCAAACCGCTTAAAAAAATTCCTTAGTTGGTGCGATGGACAGGAAAAAAACCGGCTGCTGTGGTTGGGCATCGGCATTATGGGACATATCGGAATGGTTTTACCCCTGACCTTACTTGCCGTTTTGTTTCTTGCGAACAATAATTTTGCTTTGTGGGTACTAGTGTTGTGTGCAAATGTGCCTGTCCTGGCACTTAATCTTGCAGCGCAACCGCCAAAAGTTACTATCCCCGTGATGCTCACTTCACTTATAGTCAATATTGTTGTAATTATCGTGAGCTTCGTTACGTTCTTAATATAGACAGCGCTGATGAATATCACGCTGTGCAAAAGCGCTGAAGGCTGTCGCTATTACCAGTGCTACATTCATTGCCTGCATTCAACTGACAACAAACAACAAAACGCCTGACATTCAGCATTTGTATTCCTTTGTATCGTGAGTATGTTGCATAAAAAATGAGTATGAAAATCCTGATAGTTTATGGGACGACCGAGGGGCAGACAGCGAAGATCTCCCATTTTATTGGCGGCACTTTGAAAGATGGCGGTCATGAAGTAACTGTTGCCGACGCATCGCAAACACCACCTTCTCCAGCTTTGTATGATGCGGTGATCATTGGTGCTTCGATCCACATGCATAGGTACCAGTCTGCAGTGTTGCATTATATCACGAGCCATATTGAAACCCTCAGAAAAATGCCAGGTGCTTTCTTTTCTGTTTGTCTTGCGATAGCATCTGATTTTGAAGAAGAACACAAAGAGGCAAGAAAAATAGCAGCTGATTTTCTCAAACATGCTGGTTGGGAACCAGTAATGACAACCCAGATCGCGGGAGCGCTCAAATACAGGCAATACGATTTCTTCACGCGCCTCATAATGAAAATGATCGCAAGAAAAGAGGGTCGTACAACCGACAGCTCCAAAGATTATGAATATACAGACTGGAATGCGGTAAGAGAGTTTGCAAAAGAATTTACAGTTAGAGTACGAATTCACCCAGTCGCCGCGGGAACCGCAGAGCCAGTGCGGTATTGACAATTAAAACAAAGTGATGAATATCGATCCCAAAGTATTACGAAAATATAATGTTCCCGTACCCAGATACACGAGTTACCCGACTGTCCCATTTTGGAAAGAACAGATTGACACAGATCGATGGGAAGAGGTGTTTTCAGAAGAGTTTTTGAAAGATAATGTTCAAAATGGGATCAGCGTTTATATGCATTTGCCCTTTTGCGAGTCCCTCTGCACCTATTGTGGGTGTAATAAGAAAATTACAACAAATCATAACGTTGAGGGGGAATATATTGAAGCGGTATTAGGGGAATGGAAATTATACAGGCAGCTGATGTGTCAACCGCCGATTATCCGCGAGATTCACCTCGGAGGGGGTACACCGACCTTCTTCTCTCCGGCCAACCTTGAATTTTTAATTAATTCAATAGCGAACAGGGCAGTCGTCCATCCTCGTCATGAGTTCAGCATCGAGGGGCATCCAAACAACACTACCATGGACCATCTCCGGACTTTGTACGGATTGGGTTTCCGAAGAATCAGCTACGGTGTACA
>PSRQ01000013.1 GCA_003176165.1 Candidatus Cerribacteria bacterium 'Amazon FNV 2010 28 9' | reverse complement strand
TGGCAAGACCTCGCTATTGGATGCTATTCGGTCTGCGCATGTAGCGGATCGCGAAGCCGGTGGTATCACGCAGCATATCGGTGCCTATCAAATTACCCACAATGACCGAGTCATGACGTTTATCGATACTCCTGGCCATGCCGCATTTTCAAAAATGCGTTCGCGCGGTGCGACGGTGACCGACATCGTTGTGTTAGTCGTCGCTGCGGATGATGGCGTCATGCCCCAAACGATTGAGTCAATTCAACATATCAAACAAGCAGGTGTACAGTTCCTCGTGGCGATCAATAAAATTGACTCGCCCAACGCCAACCCTATCCACGTCAAAACCCAACTCGCCGAGCATGAAGTCTTTGTCGAAGGCTTTGGAGGAAGCACTTCAGTTGTAGAAGTGAGTGCCAAAACCAAACAGGGAATTCCTGAGTTGTTGGAGATGTTGCTGCTCATGGCAGATGTGGCTGAACTCAAGGCGGATCCCGACGGTGAGTTCGAAGGGGTTGTCATCGAGTCTGGTAAAGATGCGCGTCGCGGTGTCAGTGCGACAGTGCTGGTTAAAAATGGTTCACTCAAAGTGAAGTCACCTTTGTTTGCAACTGATGCACAGGGAAAAGTCCGTTCCATGATGGATGCCAACGGCAAGATGGTGACGCAAGCTATTCCGGCGATGCCTGTGGTTGTGTTGGGATTTGAAACTGTCCCAGCTGTCGGGTCTGTCGTCAAAAATGTTCCCATCGAGCACCAAGCCGTAGTTGCACAATCTGCACAAGCAAGTACAGGTGAGGAAAAACTGAAATTTATGCTCAAAGCTGATGTGGCCGGTTCGCTGGAAGCGATCAAAGGAGCTCTGGGCGACAGCGTAGAACTCATGGCTGCGAGTGTGGGGGATGTGAGCGAATCGGATGTGTTACTTGCCGAAACCATGAAAGCAAAAATCTTGGGATTCAACGTCAATGTTCCCAAATCAGTAGAACAACTCGCAACCACACAAAATGTGAAGATCAAAACCTACAAGATCATTTATGAGTTGCTTGAAGATATCGAAAAGCAAGTATATGTCTTTACCCATCCCGGTATGGATGAAGAGGAAGTGGGCACAGCAGAAATCGTCGCGCTCTTTGATATTCGTGGTGACAAGATTGCTGGCTGCAAAGTCAAAACAGGCGAAGTGAAAAAAGGCATGAATATCTTTTGGCGCATCAAACGTGGTGAAGAGGTCGTATTTGAACCACGTCTCAAATCGATCAAACAGGGAAAGTTAGATGTTGAAAGTGTGAATGCTCCTCTTGAGTGTGGAATTGTCTTCCGCGGTAATCCATCCTTCCAAGTTGGGGATGTGATCGTCTGCTACACGAAGAAGGAAGTATAATTTCTTGCGTTGTCATTCTGAGACATTCCAGTCCGCCAGCCGGCGGACGAAATAAGCGAAGAATCTTCTTTAAAAGTTCATAAGTGCTCTTCGCAACGAAGTTAGTCTTTTCATTAAGAAGATCCTTCACTCGAATTGCATTCGGGTTCAGGATGACACGAAAAAGCATTTGTTTCAAAAACTGAGAATTGAAAATTTCTCCATGCGTGCTATTCTCATCTGCAAGCCAGATGAAACAACTTCCAAACCTCGATGTTATTGCTACTGCTCTCAAAACGACCAAACGCGTCATCTGCATCATTGGTCAAAATCCCAACTTTGATACCGTCGCCGCCGCACTTGGCCTGGCATCTGCGCTGAAAACACGCGATATTGCATGCCAAGTGGTCTCTAAAACACCGATGCGCGTGGAGTTTAACCGCCTGGTAGGTGTGGATACGGTGAGTGAAAAATTGGGTAATCGCAACTTGCAAGTTTCATTTCCCTACGATGAAAACCAAGTGGAAAAGGTCAGTTACGCGATCTCTGCGGATCGAACCCGTTTCAACCTCATCATTGCGCCCAAAAATGGCAATACGCCGATGGTTCCAAATGATATCACGTTTGATCTGGTGGGGGCGGAGGCTGAATTGGTTTTTCTCTTCAATATCAATTCGTTTGAAGATTTAGGTGAAATGTACACCAATGAACGCCAGCTCTACGATAGTGCAATGACCGTGGGGGTAAACTTTTTCCCGATTCAATCGTTTGTGAAGTGCCACTTGGATGCGACAGGCACGAGTGGGATGTCCGAGACCGTGAGTTTACTACTAGATGGGGTAAATGTGACGTTGGATCCTGATAGTGCGACCAATCTCTTGGCTGGTATTGATATTGGCTCGGGAGGGTTTCGTTCCCCGACAGTGACAGCAGATACGTATGAGGTGATTTCCCGCCTGGTACGGGCAGGAGGACGACGGCTGCCAGTCTACGAAGGGCCTCCACTATCCAAGACTCAGATGCCATACGTCACTTCGTCAAAGCCCGCCGGAGCTGTTCCACTGTCATCTGATACCAACGTTTTTGCCAAGGCGTTGGGTGGGAGCGCCCCGCAAAGCAATGCAAATCCTCCTCCCCAGGCCTCGATGACAGGAGAGTTTAAAGGTTGAGAAGCCAATTTACAATTTTCTAATTTTCAAACTTCTTGTAAATTGGTAAATTCGTAAATTGAAAATTTAGTTCACATTTGATATACTACAGGTCTTAACAGTTACTTTTTCATCTTGTTTCGACTCGATGAACAAGGGAGGATACATCATATGGCACTGCAAACCGCCACAAAACAAGACATCATTAAGCAATTTGCCACCAAGGCTGGTGACACTGGTTCACCAGAGGTACAGATCGCTCTTCTCACCAATCAAATCAATTCATTAACTGATCACTTGAAGAAGCACAAAAAAGACAATCACTCCCGCAAAGGATTGTTGAAGATGGTCGCCAAGCGTCGTCGCTTAATGAACTTCTTGCAACGCCATGATGAGAAACGTTTCAAAGAGCTCATGAAGAAATTGGGACTCAAATAAGATGATCACGGAGCGTGTATCTTTAGCGAAGTCACCTGTTGTGGGGAACTCCATCACTGTTTTAACGTACAATCAAGAAGATCATCTGGTACGCAATGAAAACTTGGGTCTGCGAATACTCGTTGCCCTTGAGAAATTGCAGGCAGGTGATGAGGTTGAAGTATCTGTAGAACAGAAAACTATTATTGATGTTCGAGTTCCGAAGCGCAGGGTGTAAGATACATAGTGTATGGTTGAGTACGAAACATGGATACGGGAACGAGAAGAAGGAATTGGAGAACACGAGGTGATTGGAGTAAACGTCCTTAACATGACGCGTCGTGCAGAGGATGGTCAACTTTTTATCGTCCTGAATCTCATATTTGCCTGCCAACTTGAGCGTATTGTTAAAGTTGCAGTTTCAATAGAAAAAGACATTCAAGTAGGTGATAAGGACACATTTGATCCACATGATATCCCATACAAAGCTGGACAACATGTGCAGATTGTTAACGAACCAGATGGTCAAACGGTATATATCATAAAAAGAAAGGAGAACACGACAAGAGAATAGAGATTTCAATTGTGAACATTAGGATTGTTTTGATTGTTGGCTGTGTCCTATAAACTGATTCCTAATTTTTACACTCGAACTCTTCATTCTCTTCAAAACATATTCTGTCGTTCTGATCCGTCAACGGACGGAGAAGAATCTTCTATGGGAGTTGGTAATACTATTCGCAACAAGGCGAGTTGTATCCTTGAGAGGATCCTTCACTTATCACTTCATTACGCTTGTGATGTTTCAGGATGACAAGACAAGAAACTAACAGTAAACAATAAAAAGAGCGTACGAAAAATACGCTATAATAAACAGTAATTCATATATATAAAGGTAGTTTCACAAGAAGAAACTAGAAACGTATGTCTATTTACACAAAAACCATTCACATTGGTGATAAAGAAATTACATTAGAAGTCGGAAAGTATTCCGAGCAAGCAGATGCCGCAGTGCTCGCCACTTGTGGTGAAACAGTCGTGCACGTGACTCTGTGTGTTGGCAAACCAGCAAATTTAGGATATTTCCCTTTGTCAGTCGAGTATGCTGAAAAGCTCTACGCTGGTGGAAAAATCAAAGGTAGTCGTTGGGTGAAGCGTGATGGTCGTCCCACAGACGATGCAATCTTGCGTGGTCGTGTCATTGACCGCACACTGCGTCCCATGTTTGCCGAAGGCTTGACCAATGAGGTGCAAGTCATTGCCACCGTGCTTTCTGTAGACGGTATCAACGATCCAGATATGGTCGCTTTGCTTGCATCCTGTGCAGCGACACAAATGAGCTCCGTCCCATTTGATGGACCAGTCTCTGGTATTCGTATTGGCTATTTTGCCGATACCGATTCCTTTGTCTTTAACCCCACATATGAAGAGCGCGCCAAAAGTTCCCTTGATTTAATTTTGTGCGGCAATGCTGACGCCATCATCATGGTTGAAGCGGGTGCACAAGAAGTCAGTGAAGATGTGATGATTCGTGCCTTTGACGAAGGGCAAAAAGTGTTGGCAGCATCTGCTGCAGATGTCAAAGCGATGGGTGAGGAGATTGGCAAACCAAAGTTTGAGTTTGTCCCCGAGCCAGAGCAAACAGAGCTGCAAGCGTTGCTCAAAGAGCACTACATGGACAAGATTCGTGCCATGGTGGAACTTGAAGCTCACTTGAAGCCAACAGGGTTGGAGATGCTCGTCGCGCAGATTGTCGCAGAGCGTGAAGATTTGGCAGATCGCCACGGCGATTTGACACATGCCTTTTACAACCTCATGAAAGCAGAAGGTCGCCGACAAATTTTGGAAGACAAGATTCGTCCGGATGGTCGCAAGCTCGATGAGATTCGTCCCATCACGTGCGAAGTTGATGTGCTTCCTCGTGTGCATGGAAGTGCCATGTTCAAACGTGGAGCCACACAGGCTGTCACGATCACGACATTGGGCAGTCCATCCATGGGCCAGATTATTGAGGATGCGGAAGGCGAAGAGACTCGTCACTACATCCATCACTACAACATGCCTCCGTATGCTTCAGGAGAAGCCGGACGATTTGGTGCTCCAAAGCGTCGCGAGATCGGACATGGTGCCTTGGCTGAGCGCGCCCTGTTGCCCATGATTCCTTCACAAGAGGAGTTCCCATACACCATTCAAGTGGTTTCGGAAATCATGAGTAGTAATGGAAGTACTTCACAGGCTTCGGTCTGTGGAAGTACGATGAGTTTGATGGCAGCCGGTGTCCCGATCAAGCGTCCAGTGGCAGGTATTGCCATGGGGCTCATGAGTGATGGAAAAGGAACTTACGCTGTATTGTCCGACATCCAAGGATTGGAAGATCACGTGGGTGACATGGACTTCAAAGTTGCGGGTTCTACCGTGGGTATCACCGCCATGCAGATGGATATCAAGATCAAGGGAATCCCCATGGATGTTATGCGCCAAGCTCTCGCGCAAGCACGCGAAGGTCGTTTGTTCATCTTGGACAAAATGTTGGCAGCGATCAGTGAACCACGCAAAGCGTTGAGTAAGTATGCACCAAAGATTGTCCAACTGACGATCCCACAAGATCGCATTGGTGAACTCATTGGTCCAGGGGGAAAGATGATCAAAAACATCATTGCCATGACCGGTGCCCAAGTTGACGTTGAGGAAGATACCGACAAGAAGGTTGGTTTGGTCAACATTTCTTCCGCAGATCAAGAAGCGATCGACAAGGCAGAGAAGTGGATTTCTGGCATGATGCGTGTCGTTGAACCTGGAGAAGAGTTTGATGGCATTGTGACACGTGTCGAATCATTCGGCATCTTTGTCGAGTTTTTGCCAGGTCGCGAAGGATTGGTGCACGTTTCACGCATGGGCATGCAGTACATCGGTGATGCGCATGATGCAGCCAAAGTTGGAGACCAAGTTCACGTTCGCCTCATGGAAGTCGATGATCAAGGTCGCTTCAACTTGACGATGCTCACCCGCGAAGAAGAAGCCAAGAAACGCGAAGAAGCAGCTTCTCGTCCACCTCGTGAAGGAGGAGATCGCGGTGGATTTCACGGTGGCAGCCGAGGAGGGGGGTTCCAATCTCGTGGGCCACGTCGTTTCGGTGGTGACCGCAATGGTCGCGGTGGAGACAGAGGAGGCCATTCCTCAGGTGGCGGTGGATATCGCGGCCAACAAAGTTATTAGTCCATAGCCAACAGGGCACAATTCATAGTACATACCATACTGTGAGTTGTACTCTTTACCTGAAAAATAATAAGAAGCCCTCGGTTATCCTGGGGCTTTTTGTTGAAGTATGAGAAAAAGGTACCACCTTTTCGGTTGAGATTTGGGAAAAGTGCTACACTGTTTGTAGTATTTTAGCCGGAGGGTGGGGTATGACCGAACAGAATGGTGCGATCCGTATAGAGGTTGGAGAAGGATATACAGGTGGTGAGGCATTGCGCGCCCTGTTTGCTCAAGGATTTCGCGACCTCTTTCCGCATCGAGAAGTTCCGCCTGCGTATTGGGATGCGTTGACAACAGGATGTATTACTGTCACATTCCGTTTCGATGTTCGAGCACAAGTCACAGAAGAACAACGCACAATCGTTGAACAGCGGACACGTGAGGCGATTGGTGCGGATATGGTGACCAAGGTACATGTCTAAGAGAACGTTACTGTACGATAATGGTTGCGTGCATACTTGGGTGCACACTACAGTGATAGGCAAATGTTCCTGGCGTATTAAACGTAATTGATTTGGACGTGTTGGGGGCAATACTTTCGGTATCAAATGTTCCGTCATCGGCTGTAGCAGTATGTGCCATCGAGTCTTTGTTGGTCCAGGTGAGAGTCGTTCCTGCTTTCACTGTGAGGGTGGCAGGGCCAAATGCAAAATTTTGAATGGTCACGTTTTGCGTGGTCGCCGGAGCAGTGCTTGCTGCGGGAGATTGTGTGGGGAGAGTTTGAGTGGTTGGTGATGTAGTTGATATGGGTGTGGATGGTTGGCAGGCAGCAAAGAGAAGTGAGGCTGTTGTGAGTACTCCACCAAGTGCAAAGAGACGGACGGTTTGATTGGTCATATCGACCTCCTTATCTAACAAGCATAGCAAATTATATGTTGACTTGCGTATGAATAAGGGTAGTTTATGAGAGATTCTTTATATCTTGTAGCATGTGTTCGGGGTGGGTGAGAGGATTGACGTTTTCGTATACTTTGGCAAGTTTCCCCTGTGGATTGATGAGAAATGTATTACGAAATGTACCCATGTATGTACGACCCATAAATTTCTTCTGACCAAACGACTCATAGGCCTTGATTGTTTCTGTTGATTCATCACTCAAGATAGGGAAATTGAGCGCGTATTTTGATGCAAATTTCCCATGTGATTTGACGCTATCTTTGGATAATCCCAGAATCACAATTCCTTTATTTTCAAATTCAGTGTGTGCATCCCGAAAACCACATGCTTCTTTCGTACATCCAGTCGTATCGTCTTTGGGGTACAAATAGAGAATAACCCATTTCCCATGGTATTGTTCCAAGGAATGCATAGTTCCCACTTGATCGGGAAGTGAAAATGATGGAGCGGTATTACCAACAGAAAGCATACATGTAGTATACATGATATCCACGCTCACTTACCTTTTTCGACAAATATTTGAAATAGATGAGGTACAATCGAAGGGTTTGAAAAGAAAGGCATATATGTCCGAAACTCCTTCGTTGTATGACACATCTCTCCATTTTGCGATGCAGGTGCACAAGCACCAAACACGCAAGGGAAAAGATACTCCCTACATTGTGCATTGTATCGACGTTGCCGGACTCTTGGCCTCTGTTTATGATGACGAAGAATTAGTTGCTGCAGGGCTTTTACATGATACAGTGGAAGACTGCGTCCCGTATGGAAGTGTGACGATTCCACTCTTGATCGCGATCACAGGCAGCAGCAGAGTTGGACGAATGGTAGGAGATGTGACAGAGCAAAACAAGAGTTTGCCGTGGAAAGAGCGTAAGCGGTTAGCCATTGAGCATATTGCTGTGATGGAGGAAGATTCGGTTCTGCTTAAAACAGCTGATATTGTGTCAAATTTGAGCGAGCTTGTGAGAGATTGTCAGGAGGGAAATGTGGAGCACGTTTTTACACGCTTCTCAGCTTCTAAAGCTCTTTCGGTAGAAAGTTACCAGAGGCGATTGGACGCGTTGATTTTACGTTGGGCAGCCAACCCGCTTTTGGCCCAACTGGGTGAAAAAGTAGAAGAATTACATCGAGTAGCGAGAGTATAGGGGAGGGAAAGAAAAGGTTGGAATTTTACCCCTCCTGAGGTACAATAGCTTATCATCGATCCCCGATGGCGCAACGGTAGCGCGGCTCGCTGTTAACGAGAAGGTTCTAGGTTCGAATCCTAGTCGGGGAGCCCAGTTGTTCTTACACGAACAGAACCATTTTTAATAAGTGGTTTTAGCTCGTCAGTAAGGTCAAATTTCACTAACTTACCTTCTTTAATAATAAACCGCTTAAAGAAGATACCCAAGTAATTTTTCTTCAATAAGAAGTCAGCATCAGCATAGGCTTGGCCTATATTTTCAGCAAGCCTCAACACCTTTTGAAGGACAGCAATAGATTTTGAATGGTCTTTCTTCAAGTTAGCAGCAACATCCTCTATATTTTTTAACTCTTTCTCGTAGCGGGAATAGATGCGGTTGAACGCTTCTTCTGTCAAAGTGTGTGTGATAAAACGAGCATCTTCTGCCTCTTTCATGCCACGTTCTACTTTTACTTTTTCTGTAGTTAAACGTTTGGTTTCTGTATCTTGGTTTGTTCTATCCTCCTCTAATATCCTCTTGGCTGTGGTCAGTACATGTTGGACATAGGCGTCACTGATTTGTATTCTGCGGAAAGTTTTCTCAACAGCAGCTTCAAGTTTATCTCTATCCACATAACTACCTTTGCGGCATTGAGGGCAAAAGTATTGGTTATAGACATTCCCATTTGTCTTTTTAGTATGCTGTTCAGCCCACATCTGGCTACCACATATTTGGCAAAATAGAAAACCACGTAAGAGAAAATCATGCCTTCTCTTTCTGGTTGCAAATTGATTGTGAGTATCAAGAACCGTTCCCACCTTCATAAATAAACTTTTAGTGATGAACAAAGGGTGTTTTCCCTCGTATACTTCATTGTTCCACAAGAACTTGCCAATATAAAATTCGTTGCGGTACATCCTTGCAACATAACTTTCATGAATTTCCCGCCCGTACACAGGTTTAATTTTATTTTCATTTAAGTAGTCAGCTATTTGTTGAACTGTGTAATTACCGGTAGCATACATCTCAAAACTTTTCTTGATATACGGCATTGTTTCTTCTTCAATTCCGATAATTCTCTTGTCTAATGTTCCAGTAGGGGTAAGATTATCAACGTTTTTGTAACCTAGTGGTGGTGTTCCGCCAGGGTACCAGCCCATTTTAGCTTTTTGTTCTAAAACCTTGCTGGTCTTTCTGCCTGTGATTTGAGATTGGAAAGCGTTGACAGAAGCAATAATGGTGTCAACCAAATTACCTTCTGGTGAGTTATCAATCATTGGTTGGCTAACTGATATAAGCCTTATATTGCGTTTCTCTAAAATCGCTTTGATGGTTAGATGGTCAAAAGTGTTTCTGGCTAGTCGGTCTGTATCCTGAACAATAACGGCGTCAACTTTGATGTTGTCATCTTGGCATTTGGCCAGCATATCTTTGAGTGCAGGCCTATTAAGAGTAGTTGCTGATTTTCCTTCATCTGTAAAAACATTTTCAGGAGCTATAAAGTAATCATTATCTTTTGCCCATTTACGACACACTAGCTCTTGAGTTTCAATGCTTTTACCCTCATCTGCCTGTTCCTCTGTTGATACACGCCTGTATATAAATGCAATCTTCATATCATATTAAATGAGCTGCCTAGCGAAACCAGCAAGATTACTCTTACTACTAAGCAGCCCATCAAATGGGTAATCCTAAACTGGTTTCATCTTCTATTATAAGCGATTGGTTGCCGACTGATGTTGTTGAGCTGTGCCTTCATTAAGGCTTTTTTCAGTTGGATACCACGTTTTATACTCTCAGAAACCGCTTGTTTTTGGAATTGACTTAAAGAGTTCAAAATTGCTGTTTGCAGGGTTGACTGTGCTGTCATTTTTACCACCTCCTTTCTGTACAACTAACTGGGTGTTAAGCAGTCGTTCAACTCGGTTTTTTGAAGTTTGTGGGGCGTGATAGGTGTTTCCAATAGCTTGGTTTATCAATAAGCGGGTCAGCTGTTCTAAAAATCCATCTGTAGCTGGTATCTGTTTTGAGGGCTGGCCGCCTATATTTTTCATAAGCTGCCCCCACTTTCTTTTAAGTTCTCATCTATCCATTTCTTATCTTCTTCACTAAGACCACTATCATCTATATTTTCATCCTTATAAGAAACTGTATCTGATTTAGGCTGGCCACTTTGCTGATTAGCAAAACCATAAGGCTGATTACCGGCAATCCTTTTAGGAGAAGCTGTTTGCTTATTTGCAAAATGAGTTGGCTGTTTCTCAAAATGACTTTGCTGATTTGCAAAGATTAGGTCGGGGTCAATTAAAAGATTTTGTCTGGCAAGTTCTTTAAGTAATCCGGCTTCTGTCAGCTTAAAACCTGATACTAGTATTCTTCCGTCATCTCTTTCTTCCCAAAAATGAAGTTGAAATAACTTTTTGGAGTATTTAGAAACGTAACCTTCACTAAATCCCAGTAGCAGTTGTATCTCAAGCTGGGATAAATCAAACGTACCATAAGTACTTTTGTCTTTGTCCCAGTCTGCAAACGATAGACTGGCATCATATAAAATAAATTCTTCTTTGGTTAGTATTTTCCTTTGCAATAGAAGGAACTTGCCCCTGTAGGTGCCATGATAACCGTGTAATTTACGTTGTAAATCTATTAGTTGCCTCATACCTTTGCATCTCAATTTATTGGTAAGCCAATTACTGGCCACCAAAAATCATGTCTTTTAAGTCTCTAAGTGCATTGAAAAGTTGCTTGGGCTGAACTGTTGGGGCTTTGAGTGTCCAGTAAAGATGTATGAGCTGTTCTACAGTTGTTTTAGGACTAAATTGGAATAAGACCTCACCGGATGGCAGTCGTCTTTTGCCTATAAGCTGAACTTCGTTGGATGCATAGAGGTAGGAAGAAATAGCAATATCCTTAACCTCTAAATATGTGTTGTCATGCCTTTCCATACAATTTTTATCCTCTATATAAATTTTATTGAGAAATAAGGCCGACTTTATACATTTTTAGTTTTAGGCAATTTTGAAAGGCTTAAAAGCAACAAGGGGTGAAGAATTAGGGGCTGTTTTTACAGCAAAGTGTATCAACTAGAAGTGAGGGAAATAGCCGGCTATTCGTCAGTTAAAAGTGGTGCAGGGCTTTGAAGAAAGGTTCTTGGGCTGACTGATGGTAGCGTTGAAGCTGGTAAGTGAGCTGATTGCAGTGCCGACAGTAGTAATTGCACGCCATTGGTTTGCGGTAAAGTGTGCCTATTCTTGCGTTACAGGAAGGACAGACAAACCAAGACCTAACCCCACCGTAGTTACACTGGGTTTGAGTTAGCTCAATCGTTTGTTCCCCAAGCTCTATGTAAGAGACATCATTGAGCTGCAAGTGATATATAGGCACTCGTTCACATTCTTCCACCAAAATTGTTTTTCCTAAATCATTAAGCATTTTTATTAAACTGTTGGTTTTGGGCGATAAACGCCTGTTTGGAATGGACTTTGACATTGATAGGTGGCCTTTTTAGCTCTTTGAGCATAGTAATTGAAGCCATAAACTGATGGTTAGCTGCCTCAATTTGCTTTGTCAGCTCTTTTAACATATTTACTCTTAACTGGTTAAAACTTGTTTGACCACCTCTATCCATAAGCATGTTGCTATAAACTTGCGAGGCGTGCATATGTCTCATATAGGAATTGATAGCCATATCAATAAGCATCAACTCTGTAGCTGTCTGGGCGGTATATTCATTTTTCAACCTAATCCTTAATATCTTTACATGGCTTTGGTGGTTGGGGTGGACTGTACTTTCAAGGAATGACCCGTCTACAACACCGTCAAAGCCGTGCTTGCTCATTTGCTCTGCCATTACCTTGGTAGATTTTTTATCCAAGCCCATTGTGTCAAAAACAATTTCTTCAAGACTGGGTAAGCCACCACCATTTTGTTGCTCCTCAAGATTTTGTTCAGTGTTTTTAGCAAGTGATTTTTTCATATAAATGTCAATTTCTTGTAAGCTCTATATAAATTATAGAGGCTTAACTCCGGTTATTTATACATTTTGCATGGCCTGAAATGGGCTTTATTTATGATAAAATCTATGCATAGGATATGGATAAGAAAAATGCACTTATATTGCATGGTACTGATTTTGGTAAACAGCAAAAACAACGCTTCAACAATTGGTTTCCATGGTTAAAAACCCAACTAAAAAAGATGGGTTATGAAGTATGGCTTCCTGAATTACCAGAAGCGTGGCACCCAGACCTAAATAGATACTGGCAATTCTTAAAAGACTTTGACTTTAACAGCAAAACAGTGGTAATCGGCCATAGCTCTGGTGGTGCAATGGTTTTTGGACTATTACATAGGCTTCCTGTAGAAAAGAAAATCAATTTAGCGATATCTGTTGCCGGATTTTATAAGGATGAAGGATGGGATTGTGAGGGGTTATTTTCAGAGCCTTATGATTGGGAAAAAATAAAGAAACAGGCAAAAAAGCTATATGTAATTTGGTCGCCAACTGACACCTATATTTCTAAGGAACAAACAGACTATCTAGCTAACAAGCTAAAAATTGCCCCTACAATAATGGAGAACAAAGGCCACTTTAATCTTGAAGGTGGTGAGCAATATAAACAATTCCCAGAATTATTGGATATTATTGTGAAAAATAGATAGTATGAGTGACCAATTAAAGACTAAGGTAGACAAAATACTTGAAGAAAATTTATACATGACCATTTCTGTGGCCAGCAAGGGTGGCGAACCGTGGATAGCTAACCTTTACTACGTTTATGATGGTGACTATAACTTTTACTGGTATTCACCCAAAGATAGCCTTCATTCTCAAAGAATTAAGGAAAATCCTACAGTTGCTTTGGCCATCTTTAATTCAACGGCGATTGGTGATGACGTAGACGCCGTGTATGTAAAGGCAAAGGCCGTTGAAATAACAGACAAAAAGGAACTGGTAAAAGGTATGGTTCTATACGCTAAAAAGATGATTAAGACTAAATTTGCCAACAAAGCCAATGCAGACAAGTTTATTAAACAATATGGTGACTTTCAGGGGTTATCAAAGCTAAGGATGTATAAGGCTGTGCCAGAAAAGTTCTGGAAGCCAGCACCAGTTGAGATGTTTAATGAAAAATTTGTTGATAGTCGGGTTGAAGTTAAAATGAAATGATTATTCAGTATTATGAATGGAATAAAACCACATACACATGAAGAAAGAACAGCAGTAATAGATAAACTTATACCAGTAATAAAAAGCCAATTGGGTGATAACCTTCTTGGTCTTGCCTCTGGTGGCTCCTTTGCAAGAGGTGAAGATATAGACTATTCAGATTTAGAGTTAGTTGCCTTTATAAAACAGCCTCTAAAATCAGATTGGGAAATAAGAAAAATAGTAGATGGTTTGTATATTGTTGTAGTTGCAGATACAAAGGAAGGCTATATAAGCAAATATCTTGATATTACAGATATTTGGTATGCCTCTGGCGGGGACAAGTTGAAGCCAATAATAAATGAAGAACTTATAAATGAATTAAATGCTTATAAACCGACTGATATTGAACAAAAATGTCTTGCTCAAATTGAAAAGAGGTGGCATTTATTCCAAGAAATTACAGCAAAGACGTTAAACACATTAAAGCTGAAAAACCAAGATGGACTGCCAATAATTTTAAGCCAGATGGTAAAAGAGCTACTTGTAATACTGTCGTACCTCAATCAGACACCCTACATTACGCTTGGAAAGTATATTACTCAGGCAAAACAGTTCTCAGTAAAACCAGAGGGAACAAACACATTGTTTGACTTATTTACAAGTGGAAAATATCAAGACTTATCTTCGCTAGATAGGGTCACTAAAACTATATTTTCTAGTCTTGAAAGCGACTTGGAACAGAAGGGGTTGCGTTTGTACACTAATGAACTATGACAATAAAGCAATTTTTATCACGTCACGTTGAGGGCTATTTGTTCAAAGACCTCCGTACAATGATGAGAGTTAAATTGAGAAAAGGGCAAAAGATTGGTGGGGTAGGTTATCCCGTTGTAGCATCTATCCTTGCTGGAATGGAAATGTTAGGTGGTATTCTGCAAAATGGAAAAGGTTTCAAGACAACAACTTCAACGACTAAGTTCTTCCATTACTGGAATAATTTTTTTATTAAGGATAGCCCAAAGTATTCGGATTATGGCAACGCTTTCTGGAAGCTCATAAGAAATGGCGTATCCCATACTTATTTAACTAAAACAGGTATCTGGGTTATTAGAGGTAATTCATCAGAGCATTTACGCATCTATAAAGACGGGTCAGATTATTACCTAATGGTAGATATTTATGAATTCTTTACCGATTTCGTGAACTCCTATAATAACCAAGTTCGGCCAATTGTTTACAAAGGGCAAGCATCTTCCTTAACAACTCCGATTATGATGAAAAAAAGATTAGATGAAATGATTAGAGTATATAAAAAAGAGAGTAATTCAGTTTTGAGTAAAATCCAGCCACAAGGTAATGCTCCACAATCCTTACCTCCAAATTTCTGGTCAGCCATGTCTAACGCCAGTACTGTTCCAAGTGGTGTGCAATTTGCAACCTATTCCGGTACAGTTATAAAGACAAATTAGCCTCAGTACGGTTAAAATGTGCTTAGTAGCTATATGAGTAAAGTAATAACCGATTTTCCAGATTTAGCTCAAAGATTTGTTGAGTTTCAGAGACTTTCCAAAGAGCTTAAAGTGAAACGGAAAATTAAAATACCACCAGAACCTACTTCTGATAAAACCAGAGACCTTTATCACCATTTAGGCCATTACATAAATATCATTCATCTTAAACTTGTCCACCAATTGCACCTACTTTCAGTTGGTATTAAAGCTGAAAATCCAGAAGTAATGGCGACAGTTCGCTCATGCATAGAAACAATTGGCGCATTGGCATACATGGTGCAAGAAATAGAAAAGAAAAGACAGCAACCAGAAGCTATATGGGAAATGTTAAATATCGCCACAATGGGTGAAAACAAAAAAACAATGTCAAAGCAGACCGTTTTCACTCACGCACCACAAACTTATCACTCTGCCGATTATGTCAGGGCGGTAAATGATATTTTGGATAATGAATTAAAGAAGAATGGTTCAAAAAATGGGGCTTATATTTTGGAGCGTTATGATTTCTTCTCAGAATATACGCATCCAAATTACCTAGCAATGGAAGCATATTGGGAAGTTAAATCAGGAAAATTGAAATATAACAAGAAAATTTCTTGCATGAGAAAGGATAATCTAGCTGACATACTTTTCACTATCACGCCTCTGATTTTGGTTTATGTAATGGTATTAAGGAGGGCTGAAAAAATTGAGAGCGATTTCAAAAAGCTAATGGGTGCATGAACTGAGCGTCCATTTCTGTCCTAAACCAAATTTCTCTCAACCATTTTTCAGTTCTGGTGCTATCCCAATGAGGGAGCAGTTTTCGCTCGAACTTCATTTTGCTCAAGAAAATTCACAGAATTAAGGTCCTAACCTTGGATACCCGACGTAGAGGATAAGACCTTTACTCTTGTTTTCCTCAAGTCTTATAGTATAATTTTTCTCATTCTATCTCTAGGAAGTATGGAGGAACCGGCAGCGGTTCTTTTTTGTAACTTTTGAGATAGTGTTCTGTAAAAAGTGAAGACGATAAACATCCTGGGGTGAAGAAAGGGGAGAGCTGTTTCTTTTTTCTTCACCTCAGGAATTACATATGGCTTATGTGTAGAGCACAAACTGAAGTGAAAAAAGGAGACGTGCCAAGATGTGGCACACAACAAATCGTGATCTGTTTACAAAGATCTGTATTGTCATTTTTCTTTTTCTCACAGGATTCGCCATCTTGACGATGGTCAAGCCTGTTGTAGCAAGTAGTGGAAGTATCACT
>PSRQ01000018.1 GCA_003176165.1 Candidatus Cerribacteria bacterium 'Amazon FNV 2010 28 9' | reverse complement strand
TTTTTATTCGCCAAGTCGCACTCATCACCTTGATGGCTCACATGGGTTCATTCGTACCAGCTACTTCGGCTCACATTTCGCTTGTGGATCGCATTTTTGTACGAAGCGGGGCATCCGATATGATTACTTCGGGATTATCAACCTTTATGGTTGAGATGGTGGAAACCGCATACATTTTGCATCACATGACAAATAAAAGCTTGATTATCATGGATGAAATTGGGAGAGGAACCAGCACATATGATGGTATTAGTATTGCTTCTGCAATCGCCACCTACTTGGTCACCCATTCTACACATCCTGCAAAAACCCTTTTTGCTACCCACTATCATGAGCTGCAGGATCTCGAACAGCAGTATCCAGAAAAAATTAAAAACATGCATATGGCCGTCATTGAAGAACATGGAACACCAATCTTTTTGCACACATTACTTCCAGGGGGTGCCTCAGCAAGTTTTGGAATAGCTGTGGCAAAACTTGCAGGGATACCAAACGATGTCATCAAAGCTGCAACGCAAACCCTTGCACAGCTTGAGCATCAACACACGGATACACCAGTATTCACACCTTCTTCTCCCCATACATCTAAACTACAACAAATTCTTCAGTCAATCGATATTTCTCGCACCACTCCTCTCGAAGCACTCAATACATTAGCGACATTGCAAAAAGAAGCACTTAAATAGTATGGGTATTATTCACACATTATCAGAATCAGTAATCAGTGCCATTGCCGCTGGTGAAGTCATTGAACGACCTGCCTTCGTCGTAAAGGAATTGATAGAAAATGCTATCGATGCAAGAGCAAATCATATACGAGTGCTCCTCAAAAAAGGAGGAATTGAACAAATCATTGTGGCAGACAATGGAAGTGGGATGACAAAAGAAGACCTTCTCCTTTCTTGGAAACTCCATACGACAAGCAAGATTACAAACGAAGAAGATTTGTCGACTGTCACTACTCTAGGTTTTCGCGGAGAGGCCCTCAGTAGTATTGCCGCTTCAAGTTCCTTGACTATTGAATCTCGCCATGAAGAATGTGTCGAAGGATGGAGACTGCAGATCAAAAATAGTGAGCTTATTGAAGCAACCCCTATTGGTATGCCAATCGGAACAAAAATTATTGTTGATCGCTTATTTGCAAATATTCCAGCACGGAAAAAAACACTAAAAAATGAGAAAACAGAACTTCGACATTGCATTGATCAATTTATATCCCTTGCATTGGCATACCCTGCTCTTCACTTTACACTGATTCACAATGGAAAAGATGTTTTTGATCTTCCCTCCAATCAACTCTTTGTGGAACGAGTTAAAACAGTATTGGGAAGTTCGACGGCTGATTCTTTGTTACAGCTCACGTATGAACATTCATACTGTACTATCAGGGGATTCATTACTTCCCCAGTAATTTCCTCAATTTCTAGCAGTCGACAACTTTTCTTTATAAACGGTCGCCCTATTCACGATAAACTTCTCACTCAAGCTCTCAAAGATGCGTTCGGGACTTTACTTGAAATTCATAGTCACCCATTGTGTGTGTTAGCGTTGACCATTCCGCGAGAGCTCATCGATGTAAATGTGCATCCCAAAAAAGATAGCGTCCGATTTGTACAACCTACGCTCATGTATGAAATTGTATCCAATGCTATTCTTTCTACCTTACGAGACCATTCATATATTAGACAACATACATTACAGGCTCTTAACACGATCGAGGGAAAACCAATGACACAATCAATTTTAGGAAGAGAATTACAATCCAGGGTTGCTCCCATAAAAGAGTTACAGCACATAGATTGGACTGGTTCTTTTTCTCAGCTTCATCGGCTTTTCATTGTGGCTCCCACGACCGATGGAATAATTCTTATTGACCAGCATGCGGCGCACGAGAGAATTCTTTTCGAACAATTCACAAACGCACTCAAACAAACACAAGAACATGTGCAATCAACTCAATTGCAACAACCTCTTCTCTTTTCTCTTTCATCAAGCGAAATGCTGTTGTTTGAAGATATAAAACAACATCTTTTGGTCATGGGATTTGACATTGAGCCGTTTGAAGGGAAAACTTTTTCATTGCGGGCTATCCCTTCATTCTTTGAAGATCGCGATTGTATTACCGTTCTCCATGAACTGTTGGATACAGCACTCTCTGATCTCCCATTGCATGCTGTTGATCGCTATACATATCGAATGTTGACGTTCTTAGCATGTAAAAGTGCCATTAAAGCTGGAGACTCTCTCAGTGTTCCTCAACAAAAAAAAATACTTCGTGATCTTTTCGCGTGTGAACAACCGTATACTTGTCCTCATGGACGTCCAACTGCGGTGGAATTTTCAAAACGCCAGCTCTACACAATGTTTAAGCGAGAGAAATAGGAGAACTCTCCCTTGCGCAATCTCTTCACATTTCCTACACTTGATAAGTGAAACAGCGAGCTCAAAGAGCTATCCACCATATTTTACCCTTCTTCTGTCACCATAAACGCAATCAATGCATCCTGGGGGGAATTGCAATTGGTAGTATTATTATCTTTTGTACGTTCATCTTTTTTGGGAAAAATAGCTCCGTACAAGGACATATTGCGGATCGAGTGTTGCGCCCTCTCATTGGGGATAAAAACACTATACAAATGGAATCATATTATTTTTGGGGACAGGATAAATTCAAACAATTGAGTACTTCTTTATCTCATACTCAGATAGATCCTTTCGGAAACGATGCGTCTGCTGTGAACAACGCTGATAATATCGACCACATGGATGTTGCTCCCATTGCCATCCAAAACGGATTCACGTCACTTTCGGGTGAGGGTGTATGGCAAAATATTCCACAGTCACTTTTCCCTAATGAAGATGTCATAGTCCGGACATTTGTTCGCCCAGATCCGCAACGTTCATATGCCATCGTGTCACTCGTAAAGATAGATAGCAAGAAAATCAGTATTGGAACGGAAGCTGGACTTCGGTATCCAGCGAACCTCCATAAGATTGCTGGCCCTGGAAAAGTACCTGCTTCTATCCAGCAAAGTAATATGCTCATCGCAGCTTTTAACGGAGGATTTCAGGAAAAAGATGGAGAGTATGGCATGATCGTGGGGGATAAAACCTACGTACCATTGAAACTTGGAATTCCTGCGGTGTATCTTTTTGAAGATGGATCACTCCAATTTGTTGACTACATGGGGCAACTCATTCCTCCTGGGGTGGCAGCTATTCGTCAAAATGGCCCCTACCTCGTTCACAATGGGCTATTGAGCGCATATGAAGAAAGGGATCGTGATACTTGGGGTCGCACACTCACTAACTCGCTTTATACATGGAGATCAGGATTAGGAGTCGCGAAGGATGGCAGTATTATCTTCGCGGCCGGCGAATCACTCATTCCAACTACACTCGCGAAAGCACTTCTGGCTGCAGGAGCAGTCGACGCAATCCAACTTGATATTAATCCTCCTTGGGTACGTTTCTTTTTTTATACACCGCTTGGAAACGGCCAATACTCATCTCGCATACTCATGAAAAATATGTCAAACGCTGGGCAAACATATTTGACAGGATACGAAAAAGATTTTTTCTATTTGTATAAAAAGTAACATTGCTTTTAATATTGAAAATGAAGCAATCGTTCAATTTTTACCTTTGTAATACTTTCCGAACCTATCTTATTTCCAGAAGCCATTTTTTCAAAGAGCACAAAATCGCCGATACTCATCATATTGTAGACGATAAAAAAAACACAAAAATATCGGAGTAGACGATATGAGATTCCCTTTTGAGACCTTTCAAGTAAAAGTGCAAAAATAAGAACAAAGGCAAAGGTACAATTGATGTACATGCGGCCTCCATATGCTGCACCAATCCAACCGCCGTGGCGAGCAAGCAATACAACTTGCAAAACGAAAAAAAGAGAAAAGACACCCATCAAAAAGCGATATTTTTTCGCACAGAGTGCCACAATTGGGGTCACCATCACAATCAAAAAAATAAGTGGCGTTTTGGTAAACAATCCATTTTGCGCATCAAATAAACTTCCCACCAATGGAGTTGGCGCAAATCCATCAAAGTAACTACTGTGTAACCATCCGCCATACAACACATGCCATTGATAGAATAAGGGAAAAACAACGAGAAGACCAACAATTCCGGTAACAACACACAACTTTACGAGTTTTGGAAAGTTGGGCCAAAGCGCACGAACTGATACAAGAGTGAGTGGAACGGCCAATAATGCTTCTTGGAGTCGCACTACAAACGCCAATCCCATGAGCACTCCATACGCCGCAAACCTGCGAATTGAGTAAGAGGCACGAATAAACAATAGGTACCAAAAAACAGAAAGTAAAAAGAGAGAGATCCCGTGTGAATTGATCACATCAAATGAACCATAATACAGAAGTGTTGACGCTCCAAAAAGTGTGAGTGTAGATAATCGAGCAATCTTCTCCCCAACTCCTAATTTCACACATGTGTACTCCATGATCACCAATCCCAAGAAGGTATAGATGATCGACCCCATACCGACAATGATTTGATAGGTGTCAGAATATCCATTGCGTAGCAGGCCAATATGAAATAGATTCGCGATAACAACGATCCCATCCGCAATCATAAAAAAGGGAAGAAAAAAAAGAGCAGTCCCATACGGATGAATATCGTCTGTTTTTCCCAATTTCGTTACATTCGTCTTCACGATGACAGGAGATTTCGATTCTGGATGCGCATTATTAAATTCATGATTATAAATATGTTCATACTCATTGGTAAAATCCATGTCGTGATCAAAATACCATGTGTGCAAATATGCCCAGTAATCAATCCCATCGCCATACACCGCCTGCCCTGCGATGGAGTAATGAATCAAAAAGATAACGACAGAGAAAACAAAAAGGACAAGATAAATCCAATATTTTTTAATGCTGGGAAAGAGCGCCCTCATGGGCGCATTGTAACAGATCTCTCACATTGATCCAGTTTTCACCTCTCCCACTCGCTTATAGGAAGCCACAATAACTCCCTTGGGTGAAATTTTGGAGTCAATCAGTGTAAACGCCGCTGGAATTGTCCCTTCAGCAAACAATTTCTTCCCTGATCCCAACGTCAATGGAAAGGTCTTCAACCACAATTCATCGACGAGGTCATTTTTTAATAATGTTTGAATGAAATTACTACTTCCATGAACCTGCAAATCTTTTCCCTCACCTTGTTTTAATGTGCGAACTTCTTGCGCTACATCTCCATGTAAAACCACCGTATTTTGCCACATTGGATTTGTGAGTGAATTGGAAGCCACATACTTGGTCGCATTATTTAAAGGAGCTGCTCCTGGCTGATCTGCATGCTGTGGCCAATATCCGGCAAAAATATCGTAGGTTTTACGACCCAACAACAAATCAAAAGGCTTCCCCATTTGCTCTCCCATCACCCCGCCCATAAATTCATCAAAATAGGGGGCTGTCCATCCACCAAATTTAAAATCTCCTGAAGTATCTTCTTTGGGACCACCAGGAGCTTGCATGACACCGTCGAGCGTGAGAAATGTGAGAACAATGATTTTGCGCATATGTCGTATTGTACTAGAAAATCGTTTTAAAAACTCGCAAGAGTTTATCAAGTTTCTTTCATTATTTTGCTCTCATCTGCAATGAGTGCATCTTTTTTCTTTCGAGGCCATTGCTTGAGTTCCCATTCTCTTTTCAGCGCCTCACTACGTGTCTTAAACGTTTCTGTGTACACATGGACAAATGAAGAAAAAGAACGAACATATTTTGAAGACCGTAAAGATTTACTGCGATGCTCTTTCAATCGTTTCTCCAAATTATTGGTTTGACCGATATAGAGAGTGTTTGCACAAGTTCGAAGAATATAGACAAAAAACATAGCCTATAGAGATAAAATGTTTTGAAACCCACTTCCTATGCAGACTGCATATATAGTTCAATGTCTTTGCGAATACCTTCAATTGAAATAAGCTGTAAAGCTTCCTGTGGAGTTACCCATCGATAGGCTTTGTGCTCATGTGACAATGATACATCTTGCACTGCAGTGGTGCAGACAAAGGTAATACCAATGAGATCATTTTCAGCGGTTTGGGGACCTCTATACATATGCCAAACCCTCAAAACATGTTGAATGGTAAGGTCTGTAATGCCAATTTCTTCTGAGACTTCGCGTCTCAATCCTGTATGCGGATCTTCATGTTGAGCAATTCGTCCATAGGTAATTTCCCATTCATTGGGATGCCAATCTTGACTATTTGCACGTTGAGTAATGAGAATCTTTTTCGTTTCTTCTTGGACGATTACGGCTCCTACAGCAACCATAAATCGACCAACAGGGTTATTTTCTGAATGAGTATTATTTGGTTGAGGAATTGTTTCCTGAGTCATAGATATATGATGGTGGGCTTGGCATCCCAGATTACTTCGTATCTGGATACATTTCTCAGATCCCTAATGGGACTTGATGTGCAGATTCGGCTAAAGTACTGAATTCAAGTCGCAACACTATCTAAAAAAGATGGGTATTCACCCATCCTTTCTTCAGATGCTGCCAGGCTTGGATTCGAACCAAAATAAACGGATTCAGAGTCCGTTGTCCTACCATTAGACGACCTGGCA
>PSRQ01000024.1 GCA_003176165.1 Candidatus Cerribacteria bacterium 'Amazon FNV 2010 28 9' | reverse complement strand
AGTCTCCGTGTAAAAGAAAATATATGTGTTTTCTGGCCCTGACGCATGATTGGGAACAAACGTATTGATCGAATACTGTGTATCATCCTTTTTCGTGGCATACCATCCTTGCCCAATGAAAACTTCTTGCAGAGAATGTTGATTCAATCCCTGTTGATCGGTTTGTAAACGAGCCGCGATGCTCGCTGTACGTTCGAGCCTCGTCCCTTCACTTGCAAGCCGTGGAAGAAAAAAGATTGAAATAATAAAAAGTATGAGAACCACGAGGTGCTTCCATTGTTTTTGTGTAAAAAGTAGAAGAAGACACCCAGCTGCAAATGCAACATAGGAAGCGCGAGAATAAGTGAGCAGTAAAGCCGCGATAATACAGAGATAAGAAATCAGAGATAAGAAATAAGAGAGTTGAGTGGAAAATAATTTCTTTTTAAAGAGCTGAAATTGAAGTAATAATGCACCAACACACAAAATTGCCCCCGCAAATCCAGGATCAAAAATGGTAGAAATAAGCCGCAGGTAATGATTGTCCCACCCCAAATAAACAAGTAAACGTGTATCTGGAATAAATACATACTGCGCCAGTCCAAAAAGAGCAATCAGTACAATCGAGCCGATTATCAACCAATACAGAGCTTTTCCAGAGAGTACTTTACGCAAAATCAAGGAAAAAAGAAACGTTCCGAAGAGAAGATATACATCCAAACGAACAAGGTACAACAAACTACTGACAAACGAATGAACAGTAGAACTTTGAAATGTGAGTGTGACAAGAACAAAGAGATTAAAAAGAATCGCCAGTTTCCCTCGTATGGATGACCAAAGCGAACATATCCATCGCGTACTTGTAAAAAATGAATACAAAAGGATGATTCCCATCACGACTTCATGAAGATATAGTGCCCTTCCTCCGCTTAGCTCGATTCGTTCAAGCTGTCCAAGAGAAACGAGTCCAAAAAAAAAGAGGAGAATAAAATTCCAAATAGAAATAGGAGGAAATTCAATATTTTTTTTCATGAATGTTTTCGCAAGTACTCAATCATTTTTATACGAACAACAAGAGAATAGATCGACATACAATATGCGTGGGCGATTCCCTCAAATCCATCTCGCCACCCTTGCCGGACACATACATTCACAAAAAATTTGGCAAGAGGGAAGCTCCATACTTGGAGATACAGTGCAAACAAACTAGGCGGATGTTTACTTCGCTCTTTGACTTCCAATTCTGTATAGATGTTGACCATTGAGAAAAATGAGTCAAGGGTAGGGTGCGGGGCATGAAGAAGGATTCCTTGTTTGATTTTCCGTATTGTTCCATTTACCTTCCACACTTCATGAACATCACGCTCCCATATACCACTATCAGTTCGTGCCAAACGTAGCAGCCACATGTGTCCTGTTTCTCCGTACAGTAATGGTACGCCCATAAAAACATCATTGCGATGAATATAATAACCATCGGCTGAGTGTTCGCTTGTCACGATATCTGTAATTGATGCTGCCAATTCTTGCGTACATATCTCATCGCTATCGATAAAAAACGTCCACGGGGTGGTGACATGAGATAATGCTTCATTACGTTTTTGTGCGAAACTATGCGTTGGATGAAGAGAAATAACCTTTGTTCCAAATTCACGTGCAATTTCTCTACTTCGATCAGTTGATCCATCATCAGCAATGAGGATACTCGAGGCAAATGAAAGCGATCCTAGTGTTGCCGTGAGCGTTTGTTCACTATTTTTGTTGATGATAACAATAGTCAATGGAAGATTCATATTATTCCAATCGAACGGCTGCTGTTGCAAATTGTTGATCTGAAACATGTGTCCGTGTACGCAAAGAGCGCCTGGCCTGCCAAATATAGAGAGGTTGTAAAAGCATACGAGCAACTAAGACTGCTTTTGTCGCCCCAACCAATCCCTGCATAGGAATGATTACAACAAGCAGGATAATAAGAAGGACAAGGTTACTTCCGTATAGTGCAACCATCATTTTATACCGCCTTGTCACTAAAAAGAGGGGATTACATAATAAATTCATTCCCGTAAACCATGCGGCTATTGATAGATAGGGAAGAAGAGGGAGCATTGGACGCCATTTATCCTTCAGGAAAAAGATAAGGATGGATTGAATAATCGAAAAGTTTAAAAGGACGACAGGGATTGCCATGACAATCGCAGCGGGGATAAAGACCATAAGAACTGCACGTACCAATCGCTTTCGATCGTGTTCAATTTTTCCATAGATGGGTAGTAAAACCTGTGAAAATGTGAGGCCAATATCTCCAATAAGACTACTCGTAATATTAAATGCAGTTTGATAAAACCCAAGAGCAGTCGCTCCTAGCATCCGTCCAACGATGACATTATCAAAATTTTGTTCTGCGTACGTCATAATCCCAGCAATATTAATCCATTTTCCAGGACTCACAATAGCCCTATAGACTTCTTTTCTAAATCGCAATTTTGGACGCGGGGTTACACATATCCAGGAAGTCGCAACTTCTACAATCGCAGAACATAACAATCCAAAAACGATACCAAAAGCACTATGCCACGTAAATGCGAAAGCGATTGAAAAAAAGACATCACTGAGTACTGGAAGAAATTTAATCAATGAATCGAGACCAAATTGCAGGTTTTTTTGATACTTAGCCACAGCAGGATTGATAAATCCTCGGATAAAAGGAATGATGCTTGCCAAAAGAAGTAATGAAAAAAGACCGTTGTCTCGGAAAAATGAGGGAAGGAAAAATGCTGAAGCAAGGAGAATCAGAGCAATAATAATTCCCCTTCCAATCGAAACTAAAAAAGCTGTGTCAATGTAATAACTGAGCGGTTTCTTTTCCTTCACGATAATGACGTTGACTCCAGTTTCAGTGAGTTGTTCGAGAAGTCCTAGTGCAATCAAAGCAAGACCGTACAACCCAACTTCGCGTGGAGAAAGAAAACGATACGCAACAATAACTTTGAAAAAAACTGCTGCTTTTGATGCGACGCGCAAGAGTCCATTCCACCGTAAACCTTTTAATACATGTGTGCGATACCCCATGTTTTTATTGTAGCAGGTTAAGAAGCTACTCTTGTACACAAACCGCAAAATGTACCAAACATGACAGCATCGTCACTGCTAAGCTGAAGGATGGGAAGATAAAAAAAAGCTTTCCAATGACGAACATATCGATAATTTTTAGCAATTGAATATGCTATGTACAAACAAAGGAGCGTTACAAATAAAAATCTCCCATATATTTTGTAGAAAGCCAATAAGAGAGAAATAAAAAGGATGATATATCGAAGATAAATAGTACACACCTTTCCTCTAAAATTTCCTGCAACAGCATCACCATAGGCATGCTCAAAAATCATACGAGTAAATGATTGAAGAGTTGGACGCGGTCGCCAGTACACCACAGCATCCTTTGCTACACCAATTGACACATGCAGGGCTTGTAGTTTACGCGCAAATGTATAGTCCTCCGCATATCGGTACCGTTCATCAAAACCTCCCATGATGCTCCACATATTTTTCGTTATTCCCATACTTCGCGTTGCAGGCAAAAAAGTATCAAGATTTAACTTATCTGGCATGATCAATACATATGGAGCAATACATTTTTCAAAAATTGTTTGCGCCTCGGAAGCATAAAAACCCGCCACAACTTCACACTTGTTCTGTTCAAATACATTTAAAATTTCTTTTGCCCACCGAGGGTCCAACACACAACCTGCGTCAGTAATCAAAATATGCTCTGTCTGACTTGCTTCGATAGCTCTATTGCGACCAACAGAGCGATTTGCAGTTGAAGCTAGAGAAAGTAATTGGATTGGAAATGGCCCATCAAACGATTCGATGATTGACCTCGTTGTATCTATAGAACCTGCATCAGCAAAAATCATTTCATCTGGAAGAATCATTTGCTTTGCAACTGATTCAAGGAGAGCTTGAAGCGAATTTTCTTCATTTTTAGTGGTCACGATCAATGTGTACTTCATACGTTATGAAAAACCCCACACTTTTTTGTACTGTAAATAAATATATTTCCACGTATTTTTTTTGACCCAATTTTGCGCAGAAACAACTTTCCTCTTTTTTTTAGAAATTTTCCAATTTTTAAGCACTGACTCCAATTCGTTTTTAGATTCAACAATCGTAAAACTACCATGCGCGGGGTGACTACACAAATAATCTTTTTTCAACTCATCTGTAGCATAGGCAATCACAGGGATATTCAGAGCAAGTGCGTCGGCAATTGAAAGATACGATGAAACACATGCTATGTCTGCTTGTTGTAAAGCTGTACAAACATCTGTGGTTACTCCTTCGTACACAATGTTTTTGGATTTTTTTGTTTCTCGTATAATTTTTTCTTTATATTTCCCTTCACCATAGATAGAGAGCTGTATGTTTTTTTGCTTCTTTATTGCATCAATGTATGCAAGAATACCAGTATCGTCTTCGAGTCTTCCGATAAACACTGCAGAAAGAATTGAAGAGCTTCTTTTACGAGCAGACGACACTTTACAGTCACTTGCACCATACAAAACAATTGCACTTTTTGTTCCATACCATTTTGCGATCCATGCGCCAATCGCCACTGTTCCAGTTGAAAAGAAAGTAATGAGTTTCCGAACTCTTTTTGCTTTTTGGGTTGGCATTGATCCTACTTCAAACCCATGAAAAGTCACATACACTTTCTTCCAAGGAAAAATGATTTTTATTGGCCAATACCACCAAAAAATATCATGAATATGTACAATATCAGCTCGCAAGAATAAAAAGATATGACGAACCATCCACCACCATACATGAATACGAAGATATACTTTTTGAGTGATTGATATCTTTGAATCGTTGAGCGGTACATTTGGGATGCGATAGATAAATAGATTGTCAGTTGGCAAATGAGGATTTCCCGCCAACAAAAAGCGAGATTTATAGGGAAGAATTGGATCATATTGTGATGTGATGATTCTTACTGTATTGCCATCTAACAATGCTTGCTCTGTTAATTTTGAAACATGCGTTTCTACACCTCCAATATGTGGAGTGAAAAGACGAACGAGAAAAAGAATTCTTTTATTTTTAGGAAACACCAGGGAAAAAACAGTTGACATTCTCATAATATGATATTTTACTGGATATATAGATTTATTCATGTATCAAAAAATGCGATATGAAAAGAAATAAATTACTTATACCTACAGTACTCTTTGCATTTTTGTTTATCTTTTCAAGAAAAGTGTTTGCTACAGATTCATTTATTGATAATTTTCAGGGTATTGATAACGAAATTTTATCTTCACATGAAAATCATTGGGAATTTTCCAATTTAGAACCAGCGCGCCCAGGAAGATTCGGCGAATTTCAAATTCACTCAAATATGGCTGGTGACGGAACAGGTGATACCTTTTCTTCAGATCAATTAAATTATCCATTATCTATTTTTTTCAGTGTTAATTTGGATTTTATATATAATCCAACAATTTCATCTGATACTTTTAATCAACATTTTATTGATCTTCGCTTAGTATCAGACGATACTAGAACTTATTTGTTTCGATATTGGTTACAACCCGAAAAAACAGATAACATTCTCAACGAATCGGATGATGCAGGAGGTTTTCGCCCTTCAGATGTGGGTTCATATAATATTACAGGATCAAATTCAATAAATATCAAATACCAAAATGGTTCTTTTACGGCATATTTGAATGGAGGACAGATTCTTAGTTTCACAAATAATTTAATAATTCCTACTCACATAATTTTAACAATGCCTGTTAATTCAGCTCTATTAACACATTTTGAACTGGATAACTTGGCTTTACCTTCTCCTTCTCCCACTCCTTCCCCAAGCCCCACACCGACCGCCACTCCAAGTCCAAAGGTCACTCCCACCCCCATTCCAACGCCAACCACCTTCCCTACTCCGACCCCATTTCCAATCACCCACTTCTCTCAACGTGATACCTCATGGAATACTCAAATATATGATCACGCCACCGCCTGGGCACCTGCTGGACAAACAACAATTGATCGATGGGGATGCGCGCTGACATCTGCGGCAACTATCTTAGATTATTATGGTTTGCACTTTATTCCAAATCTCAATGCAACATTACTTAATCCGGGAACGCTGAATACTTGGCTCAACAATCAACCAGATGGGTATTTACGGGGTGGAAGCGTGAATTGGTTAGCGGTAACAAGATTAAGCAAGTCGATTTCAACTCTCAACCCCACACTCCCATCTCTTGAATATACCTATTCTGCAAGGAATGATCTTACCCTTACATCTCAACTGACAAGCCTTCACCCAGTTATCTTGGAAGAACCAGGACATTTCATCACCGCATACCAATTCCATCCAAGTACGGGAGTCATTGATATCAATGATCCATACTACACATCGACAAAAACCACTCTTGCGAGTTATCAAAGTAATTATCTTTCTATGCGACTATTCCATCCCTCTCACACAGACTTATCATACATTCTTGCTACCCTGGATCAGGGATCAAATGCAATGCTATATAAAATTAGTGGTAATCAGCAAACTTTAGTAACAGGAACAGATTTATATACCCAATTCCCAATTATTGATCCCTCTACAGGTCACACTTCAGGTGATCCCTTTGTAATTTTTGAAGACGCAAAGCCAACGCCTGGCACATATACACTCCATATCACAAACCCAAATGCTGGTGTCAGCACTCTGCAACTCTATCTGTATCTATCAGATGGATCAGTAAGTACTCAACCAATCTCTTTTCTGAGTGGACAAGGCGATCAGACCATTCAGCTCACCATTGGTTCTACAGATACAATTACACAAGTCGTTGATTTTTCTACATTACAACTCGATCTCATCAATATTAAAAACGCAAACTTATTTACCTTTCATAATTACAATGGGAATGATTTACACAACATTCTCACAGCAACACAACATAGTTATCAACGAAATAAACTCGCCAGCAAAATGACATATCAAGCATTTATGAACCTTCTTACGCTCCGCAAAAGTCGGATACAACCTGCGGCATACGCCATTCTTTCTCAAGATGCACAGTATGTTTTGCAGCATGCTTTCTAAGCGCTACAATATGTATGCATGAAGAAAAGGAATTCTCCTCATTCAATTATCACCACTTTTCTATTTTCTTGCATCGCGTTTATTGATGCTGGAATTATCGTTGCCAGCTTAGCTCATCCACAAATTTTGACAGATACATCAACGCTTTTCTCTTCTTTTATCCCCTCATTTCTCCCCGTACAAACAGATATAAACACCTCTCCATTACCATCACCCACTCTTTTACCCAAAAAATTAAAACAACCACAATCAACTCCCCCAGATAATACGCAGTGGGGAGTCGCAAAACAAATCGATGGAGTGACGTGGACGATGAAAATCGGAGAAGATAGTCGGCAGGCAACTCCAAGAGAAGTACTTGACGCACTGAATACGTACCGGAAACAACATAATTCTCCTCCACTTACATGGGATGATCATTTAGCCGCGTACGCCCAAACACGTGCAAATTATTTAGAGTCTATCCACAGTACAGACGATCACAAGGGGTTTGAAGCATACGTTCAAGATGAAAATAACGTCAAAGCTTTAGGGTTTTGGGAACTGGGTGAAAATTGTGCCTATGGGTATCAATTATTGGCTGTCCATTGGATTGAATGGGTATTCTCCGCAGATCCAGGTCATGATAAAAATCAACTTGATTCATCGTATTCCCATGCAGGCGTTGGTATTAACGGAAAAGCCATTTCCATCATTTTTGGAGGATGGAAAATTCAATAATGTATGTATTCATCAGAGATCGGCTCACGATTGAGGCAATATGTTGTGTTTCAAGATAAAAGAGTAGCAGTTGAACAATTGCAACACGCTATCAATCATCTTAGATATGGATATATTCTGAAAGATTTTGAGGATGCTCGGCATGTCCTCTCCCATATACCTCTTGAAGAAGTACGGCAATTACATACACGCGTGTGTGTGTATCCCTATAGAGAAAATGCACGGTATTTTGGATCAGTAGCACTGAAAAAAGTAAAAGTTGATGAGAACGAGAATGTCCACAGTCTAGACTCACCTTCAATCGCGATTCACGTGCGCAAAAGAGAGTACACTGACCTCTTTGATTTTATTCCAAATGGGAAAATTTTTCGATCGGATAATCTTGGCCTGTCAGCACTGTATCTCTTTTGCATCGACGCCCCTGCCGTTATTGATCTCTACAAAGCAACAAACAGACAAACAAAACTCCTCTGCGGTACTACAAATGCTCCCTTTGGCCGTTTTTTGTATAAACGGATGGGATTTCACGTACGTGAAGTGTACCGATATGTAGACCTTCCATTTCACCAATTTGAGCAATCGATCCCCATTCATGATCAATTAACAACACTTGAACGATCTGCGCAGCGAGAAAAAGAAGAAAGTTTTATCTATACATTGGCTGTCCTTTTTGCACTTCCCGACGAACTCATTTCCCCGCAAACAGAGCAACGGCTAGAGCGAGTCCGTCAAGTCGTAGAGCGAAGAATTGAAGAAACGTACCCCCCTTCTTTACAGCAGAGAGAAACACTTGAGCGAGCATTCCGCACCCAAGCAATACTCAGTACACAGGACTATTCCACCCCCACAAGCATTGCACGTTATCTCTCGCGAAGCGAAGAAAATCTACGTCCACGAGTGTAAAGACGGTATAATACATGCATGCCATTCTCTTGGAAGAGTCTATCTAAACCTATTGTCGGCCTCTCTGCAATGGATGGGGTTACGGATGCTGCCATGCGCTCAATCACTAAAAAATATGGTAACCCTGATTTTATGGTTACTGAATTTACAAGTGCCGATGGAATTGTCAGGGGAATTAATAAGCTATTGAGAGATTTTTATTATACGCAAGAACAACGTCCAATCATTGCACAAATTTTTGGAGCAAATCCGGATTCATTTTATGAATGCTCCATTATCTGTTGCTCGTTGGGTTTTGATGGAATCGATATCAACATGGGGTGCCCGGCTGATTCCGCAACTCATAAAGGAGGAGGTGCAGCACTTATTAAAACTCCTAAACTTGCACAAAAAATTGTGAGAGCAGTGCAGCGTGGTGTGCATGATTTTAAAGAAGGAAAAAATGTAAAAGATCTGACTCTCCCTATCGAATTTATCTCCCAAATTAAAACACAATCTGGTTTTTCAACTCAAAAAATCGATTCGTTTCGTTTACACGAAATCCCTGTTTCGGTTAAAACACGTGTTGGATATGAAAAACCCGTAACAGAGGAATGGATATCTACCCTTTTGGAAACACAACCGGCGCTGATCACACTTCATGGTCGTACACTCGAACAACACTATAGTGGAGAAGCAAGCTGGGAAGAGATTACAAAAGCGGCAACACTTGCTCATGCCACATCTACCTTACTCTTTGGAAATGGAGATTTGACCACACCTGAGATTATCGTTCAACGTATCCAACAATCGAAAGTTGACGGGGTATGGATTGGACGAGCAGCAATGGGAAATCCATGGATTTTTTCACACTATAAAGAATATATTGAGAAAGGAGAATATACCAACGTATCTGCACAAGAACGATGTCGTGTCGCTCTTGAGCACTGTAACGTATTTGAGGAAATAAACAGGACTGTATTTTCGCGTGATCCACTTCCTTTTTTAAACATGCGTAAACACTTAGGATGGTATGTGAGAGGGATGCGTGATGCAACAGATATTAGAGCACAACTCTATCAAACGAATAATTCGCAAGAGGTAGAAACAGTCTTCAACGCATACAACTTGCTATAGTGACCAGATCGGTTTACGATCCAGTTCATCTTCCTCGGTTACAAATGCACTTTGCTTTGCTTTGAAAAATCCTGCAATTGCAATCATTGCAGCATTATCCACACAGAGCTTTTTTGTATACGGAACAAAACAAGGAATGCCCTGCGCTCGAGCAACATCTCGTAGCATCTTGCGGACTTGCATATTTGCTGCCACTCCACCTCCCAATGTGAGAGCACAAACATCATCACGTTCTAATGCAAATTGGAGTTTCTCGCGCAGATGAGTAATACATGCAACTTGAAAAGCCAACGCAACATTGTATATATCCTGAGTAGTTAATTGGCCACCACGCTTTACCTTTAACTCTTCAACAACACGCATGGCAGCTGTTTTCAATCCTGAAAAACTTGTGTTTGCATTTTTAACACCTCTCATAGGGATAGGGAATACAACTGCCCCAGGACTCCCTCTCTTTGCAAATTGCTCGATGAGAGCTCCTGCCGGATACCCCAACCCAAGCATTCGTCCTACTTTATCAAATGCTTCACCCATCGCATCATCTTGTGTAGACCCAACCACTTCATATTTCCCTATCTCTTTTGCCAGTACAAATTCTGTATGCCCACCAGAAACAAGCACTGCTAACGATGGAAATGGAATCTGTTTTCCATTTGCAAGCACAGAAAGTAAATGCCCTTCCATATGATTCACAGCAACCAGAGGCGTATTCCAGCGTTTTGATAATTCTTTTGCCTTCGCAATTCCAACTTCAAGCGTAATAGCAAGCCCAGGTCCTTGTGTCACTGCAATTGCATCAAGTTGGGAAAAATCAATGTGTGCATGCTTTAGTGCTAACTCAATTGTTTGATCAATATGTTGTTCATGTGACTGACGAGCAAGACGAGGCACCACACCACCCCATTGCTGATAGAGAGGTA